>CAXTUE010000344.1:0-5692 GCA_964247355.1 uncultured Ktedonobacteraceae bacterium
GTTTTTGAGAGAGACATCAAATGCCTGTAGGGACCGTATTCATCACGTCCGCCGCGCACCGAGGGACCAAAGACGGACGTGATGAATGCGGTCCCTACGCTCGTCGCATCGGTTGTGTGAGCGGGCAACGGACGTGATACATCGGTCCCTACAGGCATTTCTTCTCCTACATCGTGCTCTTTTGAAAAAACCTACTGGTGAAAGCATTTCCCGAGCCGCATTCGGGGAATGATGAAGGCAGCGCGTGCCCTGGTTTCTGTTGATCCTTTAAGTTAACGCCTATGGGATCGTCCCCTCGTGGGCATCCGTTCGAGCCAATGAGCGTAGTATTTTGTGAGTGTGCATTATCGCGTTCCTACGAATTCTTTTGTTTTGTAGGACGCTCGATGCGCAGACGTGGGTCAGCGATCTCGTCTATACCAAAGTTGATCAGCGAGAGGCCCGCGCCGAGAAGAGCTATACAGGCACCAGGAGGAATAAACCACCACCAGAGACCTCCACCTAGCGCACCCGCCTGTTGCGCCCAGTAGAGCATACTACCCCAACTTGGAATCGTGCCATCGCCTAAGCCGAGAAACTCCAGTGCAGCCCATGTGAGTACAACATAAATTGTGGTGCTCACAAAACCTGCCACGACCAGCCCGATCTCATTAGGGAAAATCTCAAAGAAGATGATACGCCATGTGTGTTCACCGCTTGCACGAGCCGCCGTGACGAACTCACGATTGCGCATCGACAGCGTTTGAGAGCGCAGGACACGAGCCTGCCATGCCCAGTTTGTAAAGACGATAACGAACGAAATCGTTAATGGACCACGTGGAAAATATGCCGCCAGCACAATTGCCAGTGGCAGTGCAGGCAGTACAAGCGAGACATTGGTAAGGAGTGTCAGTATGTCATCTATCAGACCACCAAAGTAGCCACCAATCAGACCGACCATAACAGAAAGGAGCGTCACAAGTAGACCAGTTCCCAGTCCCCAGAACACGCTGGTGCGCGTACCGTACACTAACTGACTGAAAATATCTTCGCCCACTACCGTTGTGCCTAAGGCATGTGCGGCAGAGGGAGGGGCGAGAAACAGGTGTGATGTTGCGTTAGGGTTGATTGGCATAAGGAATGGTCCTATAAGACCAAGCAGAATGAAAAAACCGACAACGGCACAACCTGCTGCCATCTTGCGATTCGTCGTCATTGATCGCCAGACAGCGCGCAAAACGTCCAGGATACGCTCATACACTGGTTCGTCTGGTGTCATTGCGATAGGGGCGACATTCATTGTGCGCGGCCCTTCTTGTATACTCATAGTTAGGCGCTCCTTTCCTGGCGTACACGAGGATCAAGAAATGTATAAAGCATATCAGCGAAGAAATTTGCTCCCAGTACTGCCAACGTGATAATCAGGAAGATACTTTGTACCATTGCGTAATCCTGCTGGTTGACCGCTTGTAAGAGCGCGTAGCCAATGCCAGGATACGAGAACACCATCTCGGTAAGCAGTTGACCACCAACAATCGCACCAATAGCGATGGCGAAACCAGTAATATATGGAAGCTCGGCGTTACGAGCCGCGTACCAGAGCATGACGCGCCGCTCTGTCAGACCTTTCGCCTTTGCCATCAGTACATAATCCTCGGAGAGTGTGGTAATCATCGAATTGCGCATGGTGAGCATCCAGCCAGCCAGTGAAGAGATAATGAGTGTCAGTGCGGGTAAAAAGGCATGTTGGATCACGCTCCCGATGTAGTCAAGCGTCCAACCAGGATCAATATTGGCTGAGTCGTAGCCACCCGACAAAGGAAACCAGCTCAGCAAAAACGAAAAGATGTAGAGTGTAAGCAGTGCTAACCAGAAATAAGGAATGGCGGAGAGAAAGTTCATCACGGGAGAGAGGATGGTATCAAGAAGTGTCCCGCGCTTCCATGCGACGAGAATGCCCAGGAGACAGCCAACCGCGAAACTAATTACAACAGCAACGCCACCTAACATAATCGACCAGCCAATATCCTGCCCAATGATTTTCAGGACGGGTGTGGGAAAATACTGAATGGAGTTACCCAGGTCTCCATGAAGCAAATTGCCCAGATACTTGAAATATTGCAGCCATAAGGGATCATGCGTGTCCAGTCCAAACATTGCCGCCAGCGTTTGTCGCATAGCAGGGGTGACGTATCCTTTCGTTGACATCTTGCCCACAATTGCCGCAACAGGGTCGCCAGGAGCGAGACGTGGAATGAAAAAATCGAGTGTAACAGCTATCCAAATAGCAAACACATAAAATAGAATGCGGCGCAACACATGGCGCATGTTGTGACTCCTCTTCAAGATAATGATGGGATGTACGGGTCTGATTCATCACACCCCATTGCATATCACATCTCGTTCGGTTTCTGATGCGCAACGGGGTGTGATAAATCAGACCCGTACAGTTACATTACATGTCGTTTCATTGACGCATTCCTATTTTACACAGGTTGCAGATGTAGAATTACCTGCTCGTAGTCGGGAGCAGTATTGGGACTTCCGCTTGCATACGGATTGTTTTGATCGGGCCAACCCGTGAAATTCCTGGTAGAGTATTCACAGTAGTCCGCACCTGTCCAGAGCGGAATGAACGGTTGATTCTCGACAAAGACCTTTTCAATATTTTGAATGGCCTGCTTCTGTACGGCTTGATCAGAGGTCGAAGCGTACTGTGTCAAGTATTTATCGGTTGTGGGATCGTTCCAGCCCACGAAGTTGAACTTGCCCTGACCGATCTGGTTGCTGTTCAAGTACTGGTTGTACAGGTAATATGGTGTTGGTCCACCAACCATACCACAGAACTGCAACTGATAGTCATACTTGCCATTGGTGCGCAGTGTGTAATAGTTATCCTCACCAACGGTGACATTTTTGATCTCGATACCAACAGCTTTTGCCTGGTCCGCGACCAGTTTTGCCGCCGCATTCCAGTCTGAATAGGAGTCGACACTTCTCAACGTGAGCGAGAGACGTTTGCCAGCTTTTTGATAGATGCCGTCACTTCCCTTTGTGTAGCCCGCGTCGGTCAGATATTTCTGTGCCTTCGCTGTATCTGCTGTTGAAGGAAGGTTTGCATACTGCGTATCCAGCCAGCTATTTGCGGTTGGTAATACCAGTCCAGTAATGCTACCAGGAGGTTCCAGTCCTGCTGTAGCCTGTCCAGCTATTGCATTACGATCAATCGCGGCACTGAGGGCAAGACGCACGGGTAGTCCGGCGGTGCCACCAATGATTGAGTCCTTCTGGTTTGGACAGATGGAGTAGAGGTTGACCGCATCCATAAAGATGTGGTTGTGCGCCGTGTCTTTTGCCACGAAATCCTGTTGGAGTGTTGGCGAGAAGTAGCCAGCCCAATCGACATCGCCCTTAGGAAGAGCGAGTTGTAGGGTAGAGTTGTCCTTATATTCGGGAAAACGAACTTCGTCTATCTTTACCTTATCGACTTGCCAGTAGTTCGGATTCTTGACGTAAACGGCGAGGGCGGGCTGATAACCAGCTTTGAGCGTGAATGGGCCGGTCCCTACAAGATTGTCGGTAAGATATTTGGTTGGGTCGCCAACGGTCGAGAAGATGTGCTTGGGAAGGATGTAGACGTGTCCAGCAATTGTGACCAACACAGGAGGATACGCTTTCTGGAAGGTCATGACAACGGTATTTGCATCGGGAGCAGATACATCCTTGAGAAAGCTCCATACACTGCTACTATCGGCTGCCGGATACTGCTTCATCATGTTGAACGTGAAGGCCACATCATCAGCCGTGAACGGTTTGCCATCGTTCCATTTGACGTTCTGGCGAATGGTGAATGTGACCTGTGTATTGTCACTATTCCATTTGTAGTCGGTTGCCAGCATTGGCGTGAAGGAACCACCGTTAACATTGACAAAGTAGAGCGTCTCGTACACAAGACCAATACCCGCGTTTGGATGGCCATTGTAGGGATTGAAGCCAGCCTGCGCAAAGTCGTAGGACTGTGCCGCAACCTTCAGCACTTTCTTGCCGTTTGTGTTTTTACTTGTGCCGCTATCACCACCACAAGCCGAGAGGAGAAGAGAAAAGAGGACGAGAAGGCTGAATAAGGCCGCGATAGCCTTCCTTTTTCCTAAAAATCCCAGGAGGGGAAACGTGTCGGGAGTCATGTGAAGGTCTCCTAACTGTAATAAACAACGAACGCTTCGTTTTACCGTCTGAAATAGACAATTGATAGAGAAATCCTAAACAGATGGAGATTGCTCTCGCTCTTCGGGAACATACACTCCTTTCTAGCATCTAAGAACTCTTAAAACATTCATGGTGCTGAATTACTCGATGTAAGAAATGTACCTTGTTCCGGCCTATTTGTCAAGACATCTATACCACTATACAAGAAAGGAAAGAGAAAATATCTAGCACACTATAGAGCATTCTGTAATCGCTTACGCCATCCATCAGTTGTGTAAGCGATTTTGCCACAACAGAGCGTGGCCTGGAGCGCGAGCGATGCATCAAAAATGAGGAGATCAGCATCATAGCCAGCTTGTAATAGTCCCTTACGTGTCGCGATGTGAATCGAGTGCGCTGGATTGAGTGTGAGCATCGCGACCGCTTCCTGTAGCGAAATACCAGTCATCGTAAGCATATTGCGCAACGCCTTATCCATTGTCAGAACGCTACCTGCGAGTGTGCCATCAGCAAGACAGGCGGCCCCGTGAGCGATGTGCGCCTGTTGACCCGCAAACTCAAACGTGTTTCCTTCAGACTGCCCCGCCACTGATTGCGCGTCTGTCACCACAATTGTACGCTCTGGCCCTAACATTCTCACAAGCATATCTACAACTGCGGGATGGACATGCACTCCATCCGCGATGATTTCCCCATAGACAGCATCTGCCTGCGCGATTGCTGCCATCGGTCCCGGCTCGCGGTGCAAAAGGGGCCTCATTGCGTTAAAACAATGGGTGGCGTGAGTAATACCAAGTCGTAGTGCGGTTTGCGTCTGCTCATAGTTCGCGTCAGTATGTCCAATGCTTACAGTCACGTTCGCCGCGACGAGTTGGCGAATCATGCGCTCTGCTCCTGGCAATTCTGGTGCGAGCGTGACGAGGCGTAAATGGCCTTTTGTGAGTTCGAGCACAAATGCAGTCTCGTGCTCATTTGGAAGACGCAGCCAGTTAGTTGGATGAGCACCGCGTCGTTTCTCGCTGATATAGGGTCCCTCAAGGTGAATGCCTAGCGGTTCGGCTCCTGGCATGGTTTTGGCATGTTCAATCGCTGCAATGGCTGTGCGCAATTGCTGCTCTGGCAGTGCGTCAGGAGTTCCAACGACTGCTATCAAGAAGGAGGTTACGCCGGTTGTTGGTATCCAACGAGCGTAAGCACGAATCTCATGCTCGTCGGTTGTGTGCAGGTTAAAGCCTCCACCGCCATGCGTATGAACCTCGATAAAGCCCGGCATGATGATCGCGTCTGAAGCATCAATGATGTTTTTTTCGCCACTACTGCTCGCCCCGATGCCCTGAATACGTGTCCCCGCAATGGTGATGTTCCCAGTTGTCCGATTCATCGTGGCATCAACGAGACGAGCACCTTGTAGCGTAAACTCCATAAAACACCTCTTTTATTTGTTCCAACATTCTAATTTGATGAAGATAGGTTAGTGGTCTATACAACATGGAAAGTATACCATTAC
>CAXTUE010000345.1:0-3133 GCA_964247355.1 uncultured Ktedonobacteraceae bacterium
AGATGATAGGGGGCATACTGGCAAATCATTGAAATTGTGTGCTTGCCGGCTGGTGCTACACTAGGGTCGGTAGAGGACTGCATGTAGGCTTCGATGTAGGGTTTGCGCGAGAGTTCACCATGCGCGGCATCTTCATAAGCGTCCTGTACCCAGTCGGGTGTTGGGCTAATCTCACATGAGCCTGCATGCTGTAAGCCGGGTGTTGTTCCAGGTAGACAGCGAAAACTTGGTAGTTCGTTCAGCGCAACGTTGAGCTTGATAGTCGCGCTCTCCGTCTTGAAGCGCGCGATGCGTTTCAAGAAGTCTTTATCTAAGTCTGCATCAGCACAAAATTGGAAGAACGTGCGTTTTGGGTCGGCATTTGAAAGGATAGTTGTGGCGCGCAATTCTTCGCCGTTTTCTAAGCGCACACCCTCAGCCTTGCCGTTATTGACGAGTATCTTGGTGACAGGCGTATTGGTGCGAATAACGGCTCCATGTGCTTCAGCGGACGCGGCCATCGCGAAGCTGATACGGCCCATGCCACCACGTACATAACCCCAAGTGCCACCACCTTCACCATTGACCTCACCAAACATATGATGCCACAACACGTAGACGGTGCCGGGCGACTTTGGACCGAGGAACGTACCTATCACACCCTGTCCAGCCCATGCGGCGCGCATATAATCCGATTCAAAATAATCCGAGAGCATGTCGTAAAGATTGCCAAACATCAAATAGCGATAAATTTCTTCGTCTTCACCTCGAAAACGGGCGGCGAGATCAGCAACGGAAGGTGGTTCCTCTAGCAGAGTAGGCTTGAGTATCTCGGAGGCGCGATCAAAGAAACGCAAAAACTTGGGATAGGCTTCCGCATCATGTGGAGAGAGTTTACGAATACCTTCAATCGTCTTCTCGGTGCTATGGCGGAAAAAGAGATAGTTGTCATCTGGAAAAGGCACAAACATCTGCGGGTCTTTGATATACGCCTCGAAACCATAGCGGTGTAGTTCCAAATCACGAATGATTTCAGGTCGAAGCAAGCTGACAACATAGGCACAAGGGGACATGGTAAAGCCTGGAAACGGCTCCTCTAACGTACATGCTCCACCAACGCGGTCTCGTTGCTCTAAAACAACGACCTTTTTTCCCGCACGGGCAAGATAACCAGCCGCGACCAGCCCATTATGCCCTGCGCCGATGATAATTGCGTCAACCTGTTGCGATGCCATGAAAATGCTCCTTTGGATAAGAAAATGGTACACTGTCTTACACAAGACAGTGTACCATATGAAATCAGATTTTATTTTATGCACTCGCGGCTGGTGGTGTTGCTGTAGGCACAGTAGGCGTCGGTGACGAACTGGTAAGTGAACGCTTTCTCCAACGCCAGAGATACCATGCGAGTAGAGCAATAGGAATAAGGTAGAAGCTATAAGCTAGCAGCCAGACCAAGAATGTTAGCAAGCCCTGTGCAAAGCCGAGTGAAGCGGCAAATGCATCCTGAAATGTTTGACCGAGGTTCCAGCCTGTTGTTTGAGGCGAGGATGGTGCTATAAGGGTTAGTGGTTGCAGGATAATAGTGATTGAGTAAAACGCAACCTGACCATTCAATTGTTTAAGGTGCGCTTCTATCGTCTCGATCTGACCTTCGATATCGGTTAGCTTGTCCTGAATAGTGATGACATCGCCAAGTGCCTGAGCGTGACCCAGCAGATTGAGCAGACGTGTTTGTTCGCTACGAAGATTGGTAAGCCGCGATTGCGTGTCAATGTAGTCATTGGTCACGTCTTGTACTGTCTCATTGAGTGAGAGGAGTTGACCAGCGTTTTTAGATGCATAGTCGCGCAGGTAGCGTTGTACCTGTGGGTAGAGCGTTGACTGCACCATGAAGGTAAGCGAGACATTGTAGAGATTATCTCCTACCTGATCGTAGGTAATGCCCGCAGAAGATGCGCTTGTGTCAGTGGTGGTAATCCAGCTTTGAAGTGCGTCAGCCGCTTTACTTGTATCTTTGACGCCCATGCTCACCTTTAGCGTCTTAATCAGGTACTGTGATGGTGCGACATTCGATTTTTGCTGGCCTTGAGAAGAGCTTTTGCTGGAAGGAGAACTTCCGCTACCTGTACCATTGCTCGTCGATGAGTTACTACCAGAGCTTGCCGCTGTATTTCCTCCAGTTGTGCTAGAAGTTCCAGCACAGCCTGCTATAAAGAGAACTAGAAGAACTATCAATGGCAAGAGGTAAGGTTTGATGTGTCGCATAGATGCAAAACAGTTTTGAGAAAAAGGCATAGACAGGCTCCTTTGAAAATGAGCACATGCAGGTCAGAGGATTACTCGTCATTTGTTATGTACCACGGGGAATGTAGAGTGGATGTTTCTCTACACGCTCTTCTACACAGGAAAACGCCATCAGTAGCATAAAAGTTTCTGCGTCTTGTTATGTCCATGATGTGTGTTGAAAAATTATTTGGGAGGCTAAAAGAAGTGAGCAAGATGACTAACCCTATATACGTAATATATAGGGTTAGTCATCTTGCTCATACGTCTTGTACTGTCACGTTACTTCAATATGATGCTGCGTCAGAGTGATTCAATCATGTCTTGTAGCTCGTTGACATCGAATGGCTTGCTGATGAAGGCTTTGACGCCCATACGGTCCATTTGTTGCTTTGTAAACACGTCAGCACTCATGACGATAATTGAGAACGCCGTGTGTAGTCCACGGTGATGAAGCTCATTCAGGAGCGTATAGCCACTCATTTGGGGCATCATGAGGTCGAGCAGAATAATGTCTGGCTTGACCTCGCCCTGAAGCTTCTCTAGCGCAACCTGACCATTTTCCGCGCTATCTATTTCATACTCAGAGGTTTCCAGAAGTGCCTGAATCACGGCCTGGATATCCTCTTCGTCGTCGACAATTAAGACACGTTTTTTTGCCATCTCGCACCTCTTTCTATCCAATACTACGTCATCCACAGCGCGAAAGACTCAAATTTAGAGAGAATATGTTTCTCTTCTCCATATGTCCGATGAAGTGAGTGATGATTGACTCGCTAAAGAATTTGAGGTGAGGCTAGCACTTGTGCTGTGTACATCGCGGACAAGTTGCTTAAGCGTGACGAATTTGTAGTTGTGGCTTTGTAGC
>CAXTUE010000345.1:3155-5691 GCA_964247355.1 uncultured Ktedonobacteraceae bacterium
GGAACGTTCGCCACCTCCGTCATGCATAAGTATAATTGACCCATATCCAACTTTATTTAGGACACGCGAAATGATGGTGTCTGTACCGGGACGTGACCAGTCCTCCGGGTCGTCATTCCAGATGAAGGTAGATAGCCCAAATGTATTGGCAACCTTCAATACAGAGGCATTAAACGCACCATAAGGAGGACGAAACAGGGTAGGACGTTCTCCTGTGATATGTTCGATAAGGTTTGAGGTTGTCGAAATTTGCCATGTTAAACTCGGCTCACTAAGGTCTGGCATATTAGGATGTGACCATGTGTGATTCTCGACGTTGTGGCCTTGCTGGTACTCTTGCTTCACAAGGTCAGGATATTGTTGCGTACGACTCCCCATACAGAAGAAGGTAGCCTTAATGCCGTAATGTTTTAGGATAGAGAGTACCTGTGATGTATAGATTGGATTTGGCCCATCATCGAGTGTCAGGGCGATTTCAGGAAGATATGGGTTGCCATGATAGAAGAAACGGTCGTGCGCCTCCAAAACTGCTACCTGTTGCTGTACAGAGAGCGGTAAAGGTGTGATAGGACGAGGTGTTGGTTGTGGAGTTCTCACGGGTGTTGATGTACTTCTTGTTATAGGCGAGTTAGTGGGAAGTGGTTGATGTAACCTTGCTTGAGGGACTGGATTGCCAAGAGGTAACAGGGATGTAACGCCTTGTTTTGTTGCTGGCCAACCGAAGGCAAGGACGAGTGTCACTGAGCCAAGTAACAAGAAGCTGAGACTACATGCTATAATAGCCGGAGTGTACCGGCGAAATCTCTTACGAACTCTAGGACGTGTACTGTTTCCAGCGATATCCATATTCATATGAAGGTGCTTTGCTTTCGTGCTAGTAGATGAAAATTATTACAAGACATTGAGAGAAAGGCTACGTGCGTTGGCCTCTTCTATAGAGAAGAAACGCTTCTATTTCTGCTTTTGTTGCGATGAACACAAACTGTACTATCAAGAAAAGCATACCATTTCATGAGTAGAGCTTCAACGCGCTAAAAGGATATGTGCGGATGTGCTAACAGTCTATTTGCGTTACTTATTCTCTCTGCTCAACGTTTCTCTTTATGAGGTGATACAGGCTACAGCTTGTGCACTTTCAACACGAATTTACTAGTGGAGCCTTTTTCATGCGAATATCTCCATTCCAGAACAGAATGTCTTGTTCTCGATTGTGTATTATCTTACTCTGTTATCTTCTTTTTTTCTTGACGAGTTGTTCTGGCGCGAACGGCTTGCCTTCTTTGGGTGGCTCATCTGGCAATACTAACGCAGCTACATCGCCTGCAAGCCCGAAAGCCGATGTCAATGGTATTGAGACCGAGCTGAAACTGAGAGCGCAACTTACACGAGTTGGCTCGATGATGCAGGGTATGAGCCTCGACGAGAAGCTGGGACAGTTGCTCATGGTCGAGTTCTTCGGTTCGGACTATCAAAGTACTGAACTGCCATACATGATTTCACAGCAGCACGTTGGAGGCTTTCTCTATCAGCCCGTGAATGGCAACTTTCATGCGCCAAATGATACTATGGATGCGGCAAGTCAGTTTCCTGTGAAGGCGAACGCGGACTCAAAGATCCCTTTGTTGGTAGCAATTGACCAGGAAGGCGATAAGGTAAGCAAACTTACGGATGCAGGGTTTTATGGAAAAACGCCTTCTGCTGCTGCTATGGCTGCAACAGGCGATTCTAACAATGCACAACAACAGGGTGTGCAAGCGGCGAAATTGATGCAGTCTTTAGGCATTAATACAGACCTTGCGCCTGTAGTTGATGTCGGCCCCGTTTCCAACCTGCTAGAAAACCGACAATTTAGCGATAATCCTCAAACAGTCGCAACTTATGCAGGGGCTTTCTTGAATGGCTTACAAAGCACAGGCACAATTGGCTGTCTCAAGCACTTTCCTGGGCTTGGCTCTGTTTCAAGGCAGTTCGATCCGCACACAACACTACCAACTGTGGACGAGAGCATGGCACAGTTAGAAAGTACAGATTTTGCACCGTACAAAGCATTGATTCGCCAGAATCATCCTGCTATGATTATGTCTACCGATGTCATCACTACTGCTATTGATCCTGTTTTGCCAGCAGAACTTTCATCAAAAGCGATAAATGGCGTGTTACGTAAAGAGCTAGGCTATAATGGTGTTGTGATTACCGATGGCTTATATATGGGTGGTATTCAGCAAAAATGGACGATTGCACAGGCGTCTGTGTTGGCAATTGAAGCGGGCAACGATATGGTGGAGGGTCCATACACGGCAAGTCAAGTAGCTGGCGTGATTGTCGCGCTGAAGGATGCGATTCAGCAGGGGCAGTTAAGCATAGAACAGGTCAATCAATCAGTACAACGTCTCTTGCTTCTAAAATTGCAGTACGGTATCATAAAATAAGCGTTGTGGTGAGGCCAGGGCACCCGTAAAGGGGAAACCCCCCCCAAAAAACCCCGCGGCGGCTGGGCGGGGCCGCAGGGGGGGCGGCGGGCGCGCCAGCGCTGGGC
>CAXTUE010000346.1:0-1872 GCA_964247355.1 uncultured Ktedonobacteraceae bacterium
GGCATGAGATACTCGTATTCGTAATCATGTAGAGCTAAAGAAATCGAGCGGAAATATTTCCGCTCGATTTCTTTAGCTCTCCAAACCTTCCTTGACGCGTATAACTGAAATAGCATAGTATGCCAGTATCTTATTTTTTTGCTTGCTTGGTACAAGGAAGAGAGGATTCATTCGTGTCCATTATCGAAACAACTCCATCTGACAACAAAACGACGTTAAGCCCAAACACGATTGGTCTGCCTGGTGTGCTCTTTCAGTCGATCACAACAATGGCACCCGCATCGGCTGTAGCTTTTAGCTTAAGTGCAGCACTGCCTTACGCAGGGGCGTCACTGCCACTTGCTGTTCTTATTGCGCTTATCGTGTGTGCGTTTATTGCGTTGAACATCGGCGAACTGGCAAGATATTTACCTTCTGCTGGTGGTTATTTCACTTATGTGAGCCGTTCGCTTGGTGTGCAAGCTGGCTGGATGGTTGGCTGGTTATTTGATCTGGCCTATCTTTTCATTGTGCCACTGACTCTGCTCGTGCTGGGACCTACAATGGACTCCTTCATGAGTAGTACCTTTCATATCTCGTTCGGCGCGAACGGCTGGGTGGTCTGGGCCATCGTCTTTGCTATCATCGTCTTCGCTTTTACCTATGCTGGCATTAAAATCTCGGCGGACCTCGGTGTGATTCTCGGCGTCATCGAAATCAGTATTTTCCTGCTCCTCTCTCTCTGGCTCATTGTCACTGCCGGAGTTAATAATACTGGTGCAGTCTTTACACCTGCGTTCAGCCAGCAGGGAGGGCTTGGTGGTTGGCAAGGCATTCTGTATGGCATGACCTTTGTCTTCCTTGCGTTCGCTGGTTTTGAGTCTTCGGCACCATTAGCGGAAGAGACGATCAATCCACGACGTACCGTACCGCGAGCCGTACTGCTCTCGGCTGTGTTGATTGGTATTTTCTTTGTCTTCTGCTCCTATGCTGGTATTGTTGGCTGGGGAACGGGCAAAATAGCAACCTTTGCGGCTGACCCTAATCCGTGGGGCACGTTGTCGCGCCGGGTCTGGGGTCCTTTCAACCTCATCGTTATTCTTGCCATCCTCAATAGCGCGTTAGCAAATGCAAATGGAGGCGTCAATGCGGCATCACGTGTGCTTTATGCAATGGGACGCGTTGGCTCACTACCCTCTTTTCTAGCACATACCAATCGTTCCCGCGTTCCTGATATCGCTATCATCATTACGATGGTTGTTGCTTTAGTCGCCACGCTCATTCCAGGCTTGCTCTATGGAACAACGCCTGCATTTGCCTTTGTTGGCACCGTTATCACCATTCCGATCATTCTGGTGTATGTAGCAACGTGTATCTCTGTGCCATTTTTCTACTTGCGTGAACATCGTTCAGAGTTTAATGTGCTTCGTCACATCATCTTGCCACTGGTACCTGTATTTGTGCTTGCGGCTGTGGTCTATTCGCAAGTTGTTCCGCTTCTGCTTCCTCCTTATCCGGCAGCACCAATCAGCTATGCCGTACCACTTGTTGCTATCTGGTTTGTGCTCGGATTGATCATCGTTATTGTGCTCGCTCTACGCGCACCGGCGACACTTAAAAGAAGTAGCGAAGTATACGGTGAAGAGGCAGAAGTAGCGGATTAAGAAGGAGTAATATCAACTATGACAGAAATTGCAAGAACAGGACGCACAATACACGTTCAGCGCAACCAGTTTCACATGGCCTGGGACAACAGCATTCAACCAATCGCGACGATTGCATCGGGCGAAGAGGTCGAGTTTGACCTGCTAGACGCCGCAGGTGGGCAGATAGGGCCGGAAAGCACCGTCGAGTCTATTCACACACTCGATTTTGCGCGTGTCGATCAGGTAA
>CAXTUE010000346.1:1882-5687 GCA_964247355.1 uncultured Ktedonobacteraceae bacterium
GGTGCTGAAGCGGGCGATACACTACAGGTCGAGTTTCTTGATCTGCAACCCGCGAATTGGGGATGGACAGCAATCATCCCTGGCTTTGGTTTGTTAGCAGATGAATTTCCTGAAGCGGCCCTCAAAATCTGGCATTTAGAGGGAGGTGCAGAGGGCTTTGCCGAATTTGCTCCTGGCATTCGCGTTCCACTAGCACCATTCTGTGGTGAAATCGGTCTTGCGCCTGCCGCTCCTGGTGCGCTCTCGACCATCCCTCCCTATCATCATGGCGGCAACATGGACACCAAACACATTACAAAGGGCGCAAAGCTCTTTTTGCCGGTGCAGGTTCCAGGTGCCCTCTTCTCAATGGGGGATGGACATGCGGCGCAGGGCGATGGCGAAGTGTGTGGCACTGCCATCGAGACACCAATGCGGGCAATTGTGCGCTTGACTGTGCGTAAAGATGTGCGTGTGCCGGAGCCACAGTTTCTGACAGGTGGTCCACTCACACCGCGTACCAATACGGCCCCCTATTATGCAACCGATGGCATCGGGCCAGATATGGTTGAGGCGACGCGCAACGCGATACGCCACATGATCGACCATATTCAGCGCACCTATGGTCTCTCCCGCTCTGATGCTTACATGTTGTGTAGCGTTGCCGTGGACTTGAAGCTATCAGAAGTCGTCGATATGCCGAACTGGTTGGTAAGCGCGTTTCTACCACAAAGCATTTTCGTTACAAAATAAATAGAGATATCCAATAAATGCCCTACACAGGACATTTATTGGATATCTCTATTTATTTTGTGTAGTGGTTCTATCGGTTTGCACCGCGATAGCGATAGCGATAGACAACTGCTTGAGGTCGGCCATGCTTACATCAAAGGCACTCAGGCCGAGTGCTTCGGCGCGCCGTTTAGCGTTGCCATGTAGACGCACAGAGGGACGCCCACTGCGCAATTGCACGACCTCCATTTCGCGCCATGCCACTCCATGTAGTCCAGTACCCAGTGCCTTGCTGATTGCTTCTTTTGCCGCGAAACGTCCGGCCAGCTTTTCGACCCGTCCACGACACTGTAGTACCTCAATCTCTGTGTAGACTCTTTGAAGAAAACGTTCGCCGTGATGCTCGAAAACTTTGCGTACACGCTCAACCTCGATGATGTCGATGCCAACCGCGACATTGACGCCTTGCGGTACAGAAAGTGGCACAGGAAGACCCGCCAATCCCCGTGGTCCAAATAGCCAATCGGGAAGTGTGGCTCCCGCCTTGCTCACGAGTGGTGTAAAGAGGAGTGGCGCGTCTTGCTCTTGCGTCATTTTGTTGTCTCCAGGCCGAGCGTTGGTTGTTCTGCCTCCTGTAATTCGCCTGACGTATCGCCTGCTGGCAACACTGTGGGGGCGGGGCTGGTGCCGCGACCCATGCCGCGATAGATAAAGCCGATGCGGTTCATCTCTGCAGCCTCATAGATATTGCGTCCATCGACCAGCACAGGCCGGTGCATGGACATACGAATTCTAGTCATGTCAAGCGATTTGAACTCGTTCCATTCGGTGACAATGACGAGTGCGTCGGCATCTCCAGCCACCTCGTAGGCATCCTTACAGAAGGCTACGTCCTCCATGCGTACCTCGGCGCGTTCCAGTGCCTCGCGTCCGGTCTTTGTAGCAATGGGGTCGTAGACGCGCACTCTCGCGCCCTGACTTGTGACCCAGCGAATGATGTCAACGGAGGGAGCTTCGCGCATATCGTCCGTGTTGGGCTTGAAGGCGAGGCCGAGTACGCCAATCGTGCTGCCCCGCAACGAACCCAGGATCGCGGTAAGTTTCGAGACCACAAGGCGACGCTGGTCATGGTTGATGTCCATTACTGCATGCAGCAGTTGTGGATGCAGGCCCGCTTCATCCGCCATATGTGCGAGTGCGCGTACATCCTTCGGGAAACAGTTGTGACTGATGAGGCCGGAAGACGCGATCAATGTTCCTGTGCTTGTCTCCATGCTGTAAACGGTCGTCTCAACGTCTGTATGCTCAACTTCGCACACCGTAAGCGTCGCGAACGCGCCATGCTGTTCGTAGCCGTAAGGTTGAATGTGGCGTCGATAGCCTGCCAGAACTTGTTCAATATGTGCGAGACGTTTGTTGCCAAGTACGTCTTTAAGTGCCGCAATCTGTTCGTAGCCGCTCACGCGCAGAATATACGCCACCTGTGTGGATTTGTTCATCCAACGTGTGCGAATAGAAGGAATGATGCCGAGCGTTTGTAGGAGCAGCGTCATACCGTCGGACAGCGATTTGCTCACCGTGGCATATTCTAGCATCAGATTCTGACCGTCCTGTACAGTTGTAACGGCACCATCTCCGCTAAACGCGCCACGAATAAGTTCCTTGCGTAACTCCGGTGCAATATTGAACACCATGCGTGGCAACGCTTTATCCTCAGAATGTACTCCGCATTTCAGAATATCACGTAGCAACCATGCCAAGATGCGAGAATAGACAACTGTTGTATGAACCTCAATGTCCGTAGGTGGATACTCGATAAAGTTTATCCCCCAACTTTGCAGAATACGCTGTACATCCTCTATATACTCAGTCTCTTGTCCATTAAATGAGAAGCTTACACGCTCTCGTATCACACCTTCACATCCCGTATCCTGTAAAATACTCCCTTCAACAAGATAGTATCCACATAAGCGCAACAGGTCTGCGTTAACTGGAAGCATAGCATCTATCATCATTGCTGCGCCTTTGGCTGTATACAAGCGCAGTTTTTCGACAGGAACGTTTAGCACACCCACTTGGGTGAGATAGCGGAACAGATGAAGCGACATGCGATTATGCTGCCTAATCTCGTCTGGATATTTGAGCATCTCGCGTGGAATGGCCGATGAAAATTCCTTGTAGCGTTCGGAGAATGCATTGTCGCGCGGTTGTACGTAGACATCATTCTCCAGCTTCGTACCTTGCAAAAGGTCGAGCAGGTTGAGAGAGGTCGCTGACTCAACGGCGGGAAGTTCGCAGAGAGCCATGAGCCTATCTCCTGGTACTACGGCCTCCGCCTCCATGATGTTAAATTGCGCATCTCTATAAAGAATCACTGGATGGTCAGCCGTAACGCTAAGTACACGGCCCATACTTGTGTTTAGCTTGACCATTTTGCCCTTATACGGACGCCGCGTGATCGCCTTTACATCAGCGAGTTTAGGTACGCCTGTTTCCAGATCGAACGCGAGCACACGCTGGTGCTCTGGTAGCACAACATCCACGATATCGCCTTGAAACGCGGGACCGCCTTTTGTAAAGAGCGTATCAAAGCGTTCAGCTGCAACATTTGGACTATTCAGCGTGAACACAGTTTCGTCGGCTTCAAAGCAACTACCACCATATCCGAGGCCAGCATCCAGGAAAGCGCGTCCAATGCGCTTGTCATACCCCATGCCGACAGCGACCTCTTTTACGTCGGCACCGAGGCGTTCGCAGATTTGCGCTATCTCGTTGATGAAAGAAATCTTGGTGGCGAGAAATGCATTCGATGCGTACTTGATCATTTCCGCCGTGTACAGGTCGGTGATGACGATGTGCGCGCGGAGAGGTAAATAGAGAAGCGCGACACGTTGCGCGGCCTCTACATCAGCGGAGCCGAGCACAACACGATCAGGATGTTGAAAGTCCAGTATCGCGGAGCCTTCACGCAAGAATTCTGGATTCGAGACCACCGCAAAAGGTACATCCGGTCGTTTAAGGTTGTTTATGATTATTCGAGAAACGAGTTCTACACTGCCCACAGGCACAGTGCTTTTGTTGATAATGATCGCGT
>CAXTUE010000347.1:0-5670 GCA_964247355.1 uncultured Ktedonobacteraceae bacterium
TGTACCCTCTTCGCTATAGTCACCAGCTCACCTGCACATGCAGGTGGTTTCTCTTCACACGATGTATACTACCATAGAGATTGCGGTTTGTCAACACTTTTTAGAGCGAATTTTTAAAAGAAGCAAGGTATAGCTAGCGGTCTCCTGCAATCACGGCCTCCTCAATTCTCATAGACAACAGGCGGGAGATGCTTTCGCGCATTGAGACGCCATACAAGGCTTGCGCGACGGTCATGGTGACGCGATTGTGGGTGATGACGATGAATTGTGTGCGCTGTGCTAAGCGTTTTAGAATATCGCAGAAGCGGGTCACGTTGGACTCGTCGAGGGCGGCGTCCACTTCGTCGAGCAGACAAAATGGGGGTGGATTGATTTCGAGCAGGGCGAAGAGCAGTGCAGCAGAAACGAGTGCGCGTTCGCCACCGGAGAGTAGCGAGAGGTCTTGCACTTTCTTACCCGGTGGTTGCACGATTACCTCCACACCGGCGGGCATACTTGATGGCGCAAGTTGCTCCTCGTCGTTGGCTTTTGCGGCGAGCAATTCGAGACGTGCGGTGCCTCCATTGAAGAGTGTTGTAAAATGTTCGCGAAATCGCGCATTAATGGCCTGGAATGTGACCTCGAACTGGCGCGCCATCGTGACATCAAGCTGGCTGATGATGGCATGCAGTTGTTGTGCAGCCTGTTCCATATCTGTAATTTGTGTTGAAAGAAACTCGAAGCGCGTTTTCGTCTCTTCATAAAGTTGGGGAGCCATGCTATCATAGCCTCCCATCGCTTTGAGGCGACTACGCAGTGCATCGACACGTCGTCGCAGTTTCCGTAGCTGTGCCTCTTCTCCTTCCGAAAGTACACCGTTTTCTGCGACGGGCGCATCCTCATTTTCAGGAGTTTCACTCATCTGTGTTTCATTTGTACCTAATGTTTGTGGGTCGTCAACACCCATTTCCTCACGAAGTTGTTCTAGCAGTGCTGTAACGGCATCTCGTGCGCGCTGGCTTTCAAGCAAAGAACGCCGGTAGAGCGTTTCTTGCTCGGTCATACGTTGTTGTACTTGAACGCGTTGTTGTTCGGCGTTTGCAATGTGGGCATCAACCTGCGTCAGTTCACGTTCGATAGCATTTAATGACTCGCGAGTTGTCTGCACCTGGGCACTGGCCTTTTCCAGTTCAAGACGTTGTAGGGTGATCGTTTCTTGCACAACTTGCTGGCGTTGCTCGGTATCTTTGCGACGCGTTACCTGTTGCTCTACCATGCTCTTGAGTTCTTGTACCTGACTGCGCTGGACAGAAAGTTGCTGTTGCAGAGCCTTTGCTTCCTGACGCTTCACGGCGACGTTTGTGCGTACACGCCCCAGTTCGTCTTGCTGACGACGGTAGGCGATGGCGCGCTCTTCCATTTCGTATTGTTGTTCTTCCACGCGGTCCGCTAGCTCACGCTGCGTCTTCTCATGGGTCTTAACGCGCTCCTGGGCGGAGACGACTTCTTGTTCCAGGCCAGCTACCTCGGCGACCAGTTGCTGCTCGATAGAGGTGGCAAGCTGTATTTCTGTGTGGGTGCGCTCTAACTCGCGCTGCGATGTATTGACAACTCTCGTGAGTTCGCTGATACGGCTCGTCAGTTTCTGAAGCTCTTTGTCTACCGCATTCTGCTCGATACGACGACCCTCCTGAGCACATTGTACCTCGCTGAGCATACTGTTTATCTGGTCAATGTGAATTCTCTGGTGCTCCACTTGTTGCGGAAGCTCGCTCAGTTCGCGTTCGTGTGCGAGTAATCCCTGTTGCCCACTCTCTTTGCCGCCACTTGTGAGCCAGCCATCAACGGACAGCATCTCTCCTTTGAGCGTCACAATCGAGGTAAACGGGAGGTCACTACTTGAGGAGAGGCTGAGTGGTAAAGCCCATGCAAGGAGTCCTTGAGCCGCTTCTAACGTGCGAGCGATGACGATGCCACGCAGTATTCTACGAAACAATGAGGTATATGCAGGCTCACAGGAAATGGTGCGCCACGCAAAACCAACGATTGCATCGCGTAAAGCGGGCCTTTCGGCGAGAAAACGTTGCAAGACAGCCTCTTCCTCTTGCCCCTGTATCGCCAGGATATCGCCGTCGTTATCCTCTCTTTCGAGCCACGCAACTCTCGCTTTGCCAGAGCCTTGTAGGAACGCGAGGGCGCGATAGGCATCGTCCAAAGATTTCATCACAACGGCTTGCATATAGGGGCCAAACGCAGTTTCCAACGCGACTTCCATTCCTGATGGGACAACGCCAAGCTGAGGCACGGGACCAATAACTCCGGTTAGCTTGCCAGCAGGAGCGCGTAAGAGACTACGAACGCCGTCGCTATAGCCGCTCAAGCTTTGTCGCCAATTTTTGAGCATATTCAGCCGGTCAGTCAAAGTACGTTTTTGGCGTTCGGCCTCTGCAAGCCCGGTTTTCAGACGCTCTATCTCCTGCTGTGCATCGGAGATAGCACGGGCAAGCACTTGTTTGCGTTGCGTCACCTGTTGCTCTTCGTTGCGCACAGTGCTGATACTGGCGCGCTCATCTACGAGACGAGTTTCGATTGTGCGTAGAGACTGTTGCGCCTGAGCGATGGTGTCGCGCCGACTGGCAAGCGTACGGTTACGCTCGCCGAGTTGTTTTTGGATACGTCCAAGGTCGGTTTGACTCGAACCGAGACGAGCCTGTATCTGGATAAAATCATTTTGCGCTGTGCGTAGGCGACGTTCATCAAGCTCATATTCTTTTTGTGCCTTCGAGACCTGAACTTCTAGTGTTGCTAGAGACGCAGCCTCGTTGTCTACCGCCTCGTTTGCAACCTCATACTGCTCCTCAAGGTCGATTGTTCGCTTCTGGGCCGCAATAACGCGTTCACGCAGATGCCGTTCTTCTTGCTGAATATCGTTGCGCTGCTGCTCTAAACTTCCAACACGCTCTTCGCTGATGGCCAGATCGCGTTCGGTTTTCTGCATCGTGCTATTTGCATCGTTATATGCCTGACGAGCGGTACCGGTGCGTACCTGTATCTGTTGACGCTGTAGTCTTAAGCTATTGCCTTGCTCCTGTAGTTCGGAGAGGGTTTGTTCCAGGTGACGCACATGTATGGACTGCTCTTGTTCTGCCTGCTCCGTACGCTCCTGAGTTGAGCGTAGACGACGCCACTGGAGGGCGTACCATGTCGAGAGTACGCTTTGTAATTCGTTGTTTAGCTGTGTATATTCAACTGCTCGCTGGGCCTGCTGTGCAAGGGGAGCCAGACGCGGTTCGATTTCGCTGACGATATCGCGTAGACGTTCAAGATTTTGCCCGGTCTGACGTAGGCGATTTTCGGCGTCGGCTCGTTGCACCTGAAATGGGCGAATACCGGCAGCATCCTCGAACAAGCCACGGCGTTCCTCGGCCCGTAAGCTGAGGGCGGCATCAATGGAGCCTTGTCCGACAACGGTATACGAGTCATGACCGATACGTGCCTGTGCGAGCAGAAGTAGGACATCCTTAAGGCGTACTTTTTGCTTATTAATCAGGTATTCATTTTCACCAGAACGGAAGCTGCGACGTGTAACGGTGATCTCGCTGTAGTCCGAGGGAACCCAGCCGGTACTATTGTCGAGCGTCAGTGATACTTCGGCCATGCCGAGGGCGGCGCGACCACTGGCACCAACAAAAATGATGTCATCGCTTTTCTTGCCACGCAATTGACGCATGCTCTGTTCGCCAAGCACCCAGCGCATAGAGTCCGCGACATTTGATTTACCGGCACCATTCGGTCCAACAACCGCCGTTATGCCGGGGCTGAACTCAAGGAGTGTACGATTGGCAAAGCTTTTGAAGCCCAACATTTCTAGCCGTTTGAGATACACAGAGCGTCGTATCCTTCCTGAAGGAACAGAATTTCTCCCGATATTACCATAACAATGTACTTCCGTCGAGTACGTTCGTTGTACAAATAGATAGATATTGTAACATGGGGATAGAGTTTTAATAGGTAAGTTTTTTTATAGGAATTTTGCAAGTATAGCACAAGAATAGGATGTATAGTATGCAACGACGAGCACCCGCTTTTTTCGCAATGATTATTCTCGGATTTATACTGCTACTAGCAGGTATTGTATATGGTCTCGGCTCACGACATGTTCAGTATAAAAGTGTGGCACAGGGAAGTATCGCGCACTATCTTTCGGCGGATGGCACAGGGTACTTGCAAATGGAGAACAATCCGACCCTCTATATCGTTCATCAAGATAATTTCACGCCGAAGCTGGCAACCTTTGCTGATAGCGACACCATCTCTTTTGTATATGATCCAGCAGAAACAATGTCCGTTGATGTCAAATCAACGCTTGGTACACATCTAGTAGGTACGGCCTCCAAAGTAGTTGCCATAACAGCGATTGACACTACTGGTAAGAAAACGTACACAACGCCTGAATACGTTAGTAATCCGCAGGGGTATGATCATAATCAATGGCCTCTCGGTCTTGGACTCCTCATCGCTGGTCTACTGTTGATGGGCGGCTCTTTCTTTTTGCCTAAGAAAAAATCACCACCTATTGCCACATCATCCAACACCATCAATACACCAATGCCAGTGTGGCAACCACAATCAGCACTTCAACAAAATACGCCACCTTACGGACAATCTGTTCAGCAGACATATCCGACAACGCCCTACCCGCCAACGCAGCACAACTATCCAGTACAGAACGGTCCATTTCAACAAATATCCAGTCCAAATTATCCAGTACAGAATGGTCCGTTTCAACAAGCGTCTGGTGCTACTTATCCGCAACAGCCCCCTGCTCCTTTCGGACAACTCCCGCCACGGCCCTTTGATTCGCCACAGTATCCAAATCAACAACCGCCTCAGCAGCGTCCGAGCGGCCCTTCGGGTAGCCAGTTTTTGAGACCGAAGCCATTTGAGCCACCTCAACAGCAATAGTAGCCCTGAACGTGGAGTTTCTAGCGTAAGTAGGAAACTCCACTGTTCCTTTTTCCTTGTATGGGTCGTATATCTACTATCAACGTCTGAATGTCACTCAATGCAAGGATATCTTGTGTGCTTTTCTTTTTTTCTGTACCAAACACGGTAAAAGTTGTACTTATCTTAGTTATTGCCATTGCAGCATTGCTTGGTATTATGCTGCGTCCCTTCAAGCTGAATGAGGCGACGTTTGCACTTCTCGGTGCTGGCCTCCTTCTCTTGCTAGGACTTGTATCACCAGCCAATGCGTTCAATACGCTTTTCCAGGATTGGAATACCTTTTTATTTTTCCTTGGAATGATGAGCCTTTCCGCGCTGGCAGAGGTTGCGGGACTTTTCGATTGGTTGGCAATACAGGCGGCGCGACTTTCAGGTAGTAGTTCGAGAAGACTCTTTCTTAATACCTTTTTGCTGGGAACGCTGATTTCCATGATTCTCTCAAATGACGCGACGGCATTGATACTCACGCCAATTGTGTATACGCTGGTGACGCGGCTCAAGCTTCCGGTTTTGCCATTTCTCTTTGCCTGTACCTTTATCGCGGATACTGCATCGTTTATTTTGCCCGTGAGCAATCCAATCAATATCATTGTGCTTTCTAAATATCCCCTTGACCTCTTTACATTTCTGCGCCTCCTGCTTTTGCCGAGTATAGTGGTGATAAGCATCAACATGGGCGTATTT
>CAXTUE010000348.1:0-5669 GCA_964247355.1 uncultured Ktedonobacteraceae bacterium
TTAAATTTTTTTTTTTATATATACAAATCTAATTCTTGAGGCCAGCGCACGCGAATGGGTATGGCCCGTTGGGCGTGCTCTGGATGTTGTTACCTGTTGAAAAGCAATGCAAAGGCGATGATGATGACCATTGCAATAATAATTCCTACAATAAACGAGAAACGATTATTTTTCTTCTCTTCCTCTGTGGGAGGCACCTTTTCACTCTGCTCGCTCATGTTCTCTATATCCTTCTTCATTGTTGACGTAATGCAGCCGCTATAGCATCTTCGACATTTGCCATCACTACTCCACTTTCGCCGGGCTTTGCTTCACGCGTCGTCACAAGCACCTGGAACGCCGTTTTCTCATTCCCAATGACGCGCAAGAGAATGTGTCTCTCAGCACTTGTAATCACAACATCTTCATACGTACCCCATACCGGTGTATCCAACGCTTGGAAGACACTTTTCATAATGACACTGAAATGTTTGCACATGCGCGTCATATCTAAATCATCTACGGCCACCTGCGCGATAGGTTGCCCATCAATACTTACAACGGCGGCAGCAACAAAGCCAGCAATAGAGTAGCCAAGCGTCTGTAATGCAGAAACGAGTGCAGCATAGTTATAGTTTCGTTTCCCACCTCCACTTTTGCGGAGTACAGTCTGCGACTCAGAGGAACTTGTCTTCCCCTCTGAATGTGTCCCATTGTACTGGTGTAAAGGGTGTGTATTGCTCATTCTTCGCGATGGCGTCAGGTTTTGCAGTGGACCACTTTGCGATTGACTCTCGCTATCAGTAGGTTGCCATTCGGAAGATGCTGCCTTCTGACTATTCGTGTCCGTCTTCACAGTTTTTTGTGGAGCTGTCATCTCCCTGACTCGTTGCTCTGCAAGCTTACGTGGTGAACGCAGTGGTGCTTGTATCTGCGTTGGCTGCCATTCTGCTGGCGGTGGGACAATCGGCGTTGCAGGAGATTTCAAAGGAATAGAAGATGACGAGGGACGGATCGCAGGTAAGTCTGCGGCTGTAGGCTGATCTGTCAACCACGATGGTAGGTCTCTACGTCTTTCTAACTCATTCTCTTTTCCTGTAGAGCCATTCTGCAACTCAGCAGTCTTTCTGTGCCCATGAGATGCTGCAGTACCATTACTTTCAATATCGGAAGTATTCACAAGAGGGGTCGCGGGAACACTCGAGGGTGTGTGATGCACCCTGACACCAGAGAACTTCCCTGTCTGCTCCCACCATTCTTTTTCGCTGTCACTCATACCATATACACCATCTCTTCTCGGCATATTCTGCATTGAACCTGGAGAAGCATGAAGTGGAAAGGCATTCGATTGAGCAGGAAATGGCTCTTGTACAGAGCCTGAAACGGATTCGGCCAGCACAGCAAATGGTGTATCATCTTCCTGCATGACTGCAAATGGTGTATCATCTTCCTGCATGGCTGCAAATGGCGAAACTACCTTTTGCTCTTCACTCGCTTGCTGCTGCATCGAATGATATTTTGTGCGATATTGAAATGCTTGCAAAATGAGTCGAGACAACGGTTGCCTCACATTTGGCGTCACCTGTTGATTCCACGGTTGATGTACTACCGTTCCAGTTTTGTGTGCGGCAAGCGCAAAAAAGGCTTCTTCGCCGCGTAGCATACCGTATTCGGCCCACATAAGATTGCCATTCTGGAAACAGAGCATACCTTGCTCTTCTAAGCCAGTGCTGATCAGCAAAGCTATGTTCTTACGACTGGCCGAAACAATTTGAATGACATCAAGCAGGTCGAATGAATCGAGGTCGGCGGAAAAACCGGTCTGAGCCAGGAGACGACGCAACTCTTCTTTCAACCGGTGCA
This sequence comes from uncultured Ktedonobacteraceae bacterium, assembly GCA_964247355.1. GTDB lineage: Bacteria > Chloroflexota > Ktedonobacteria > Ktedonobacterales > Ktedonobacteraceae > JBBQVS01. The sequence goes on from CAXTUE010000348.1 coordinate 1,843, forward strand.
GTTCAAGCGGTTTTTCCAGGTAGCTGACTGCTCCCCCCTCTAACGCTTGTGCCCGTAGCGTTGGATTTGCATTTCCAATCAGGAGCACTTGCGTATTGGGTCGATAAGCACGCAACCATTGCAGCAACTCAAAACCCTCGGCCCCCGGCGTGTTGAGGTCACAAATCACGACATCATGCACCTCCGCCCAAAGAACCCGTACGGCATCCCGTCCATTTGTCGCACCATTCACGGTATAGCCATCTTTACGCAGAGAACTGACTATGTTCCGGTTAAGGCTCTCTTCGTCCTCAACCACAAAAATACGCCATCGTTCAGCCATGATTCCTACCGCCTGACAGTACTGCCCTTACATATGTATAAATTTTGCTCACAAAGCACTCTTTTTGCTCGTTATGTCGATTTCACCGTTTTTGATATGCTGGCGAACACAAGTTCGCTTTCCACAGTTAGCTGCTTCCTTATTCCTTGCAAGAGTGTATCACGATGCTGTAGGGATAGCAAGATGGATACGCTTTTTGGTTTTTTACACGGCTTACACAAACATGATATAGTTCCAATAAGAACCTCAGTACAATTCTACCAGCTCTCTACTATTTCAGATATGGAAGGGAACAATACTATGATGCCACACAACATAGAGCAGGACACATGGAAACAGATGGCAGGGTCAGCGGCAGCTAAGTTGGTTGAGGATGGGATGGTGGTTGGGCTTGGCACTGGCTCGACCTCCAACTTCATGATTTATGCGCTCGCTAATCGCGTACAACAAGGACTTCATATCGTCGGCGCGGTCTCCTCTTCACAAGCCTCACACGATCTAGCCGCCAATCTTGGCATTCCTGTTACTGACCTCGACACGCATCCGACGCTCGACATTTATATTGATGGCGCGGATGAAATCGATACGCAACTTAATCTGCTTAAAGGTGCTGGTGGTGCGCTCTTACGTGAGAAAATTGTAGCATCAGCCGCCCGCCGTTTTGTCGTGATCGCCGATGTGACAAAACAAGTGAAGCATCTAGGTCAGAACTTTCCTGTGCCCGTTGAGACAGTCCCCTTCGCCGCTACACCAGTACGCAAACATCTCGAAGCGTTAGGGGCTGTTGTCACAACACGCGTTATTGGCGGCAAGCCCTTTGTGACCGAAAACAACAACATTATTCTTGATTGTGCGTTTTCTGGTGGTATATCAGACCCTATTGGCCTGAATACAAATATGCATCGTATCGTGGGCGTTGTTGAAACAGGCTTATTCTTGCAGATGGCGGAGCGCGCATTGATCGGCGGCCCAGAGGGTGTGCTGACGCTACCAGAATAAGACATTCTCAATTCAAATACATCTCTAATCACATATAGGTATTTTTTCAGCGTTCACGCCGTTTCTATGAAAAAATACCTATTCTTAACGCTTTTCTTACATCTTTTTCCCTCCTCTTGGCGTATTCTTATGTGTGCATGTTTTAACGTGTCATGTAGATTTGGAAGTCGATTGTGGAGGAAATACAATGCAACACTCATCCCCCCGTAGCGCATCCCAGAGTGCTTTTCAGCACCCACTTGCACAGTTAGAGAATACATCTAAGCGTCTTCGTCTCTTTTTCATTACTGCACTGGTCGCCTTACTCGGCTGGGTACTGGTGCAGACACTCTTCTCGCTTTCGCCCTTTGGACGTGCCTATCCATTTATTGTGCTTACTATCGAATTCTTCTGGTGGCTCAGTCTGCTTGCTGTACTCGCACTACTCTTTCGACGCGTTCTGGGACGACTTGCTGTGTCGATGGGTACGTTAAAAGACGTCGAAAAGCGCCTCGAAGATGCTAATGAGCAGATTATGCAAAAGAATATACTCTTAGAGCAATCGATCAAAGATGTATGGGCGGCCCGCAAACGCTTTTCTCTGCCAGCGAAAGTCATCTCTCCTGGTCACTATCAGATACAGGATCTCTTTGGCGGCTACCGTGATATACGTGTGCAGAACGATATCAACAGCCATAAGCTTGTCTGTGATTGCTATGTCTACAAAAAGGAGCATATCTGTCCACACACAATAGCTGCTGCCTCGCTGCATCTACGCATCTGGTCTATTCTACGTCAGAAGAATCGTAAATATACTGTATCGAGGGCACACAAAGTATATGTTGGCTAAGAGGAAAAAACATTCTTACGGCACGTCCAGCACGAGGCGCAATAGCTGACCCTGCCGACTTGTGAGCGTATCGAACGCATCTTGATACTCGTCTAAAGAAAAATGTGTCGAAATGAGAGGAGCAAGGTTGAGCAGACCAGCACGGTAGAGTTGGAGGACATAGTTCCAGGAAGCGGCATTTGCACCAAATATGCCGCTAACTTGGAGTTGGTTACGTACAAAGATATCACTTTCGACACTTAAAAGCGCGTTTGAACCAACCGTACCTGTCAGCAACACTGTGCCGCCTCGTCGTGTAAGTAACATTGCCTCGACGGTTGCCTGTGGGTGCGCCGTGCCTTCAAAGGTAAGATCTGCCCCCTTCCCTCGCGAGAGTGAGCGCACTAATACATGTGCATCGTTCCGGCTCGCGTTGATCGTGTGAGTCGCACCAAATATGCGGCCCAACGTCAGCCTGTTCTCACGAAAACCGATCAGTGCAATCGCGGAGGGAGTGGTCAAGCGCGCAATCTGTACAGCAAGCAGGCTCATTACATCGTCGCCAATAATCGCAACAGTATCGCCAGGCAGAAGTCGTGCATGCAGAAAAGCATGGGCTACCGTCGCGCAGGAGGCTAAAAGCGTCGCTTCGTCAAAGGGAGTTGTACCTGGAAGAACATGTACAAGGCGTGCTGGTACGACAACATATTCAGCTAAACCGCCTGGACGAGTAAAACCAAGCTCGTCATAGCCTCTTTCGCACAGATCAGTCTCGTTTCTGCTACAATTGCGGCATCTGCCACAGTAAAGCAGGCTTTCGCTGACAACTCTATCTCCTACTTCAATACCGTCAACAAGTGATCCCAAAGCAACAACTTCTCCAGACCATGCATGACCCGGAATAGTAGGATAGCGCGAGAAGCCTTCAGGTCGCGTCCCCCGGTACAGGTCGGCATCACTTGTATCAAGGCTTACCACACGAGAATGCACAAGCACTTCATCCTGTGCCGGTGCCGGTACTGGCACGTCAATCATCTCAATCGAGTTGGGTCCATCAATCTGAACAGCCTTCATGCTGCCTCCATGCAAGTATATGGTGCTGAATAACGGGCCTTTATTATACCGTATTCAGTCAGAGAGTAGAAACCAAGCATACAAAGTTGCCTACTAGTTGTTCTTTACTTGCCATTGTAGCAGATGTGAGCACTCTGGCATACTAGTAACGCGATGCATAGCAAAATAGACATGCGCGGATAGAGCACAGTTCTATCATACCATTGTGGGCCATTTAAATGACGTGTGCAAGGGAAAACTTCCACGAGGGGAAAAAAGCTAGAAAGGGCATGTATATGACATATGAACAACTTTTAGAAATTGCTAAAGAGCGAAATTTAACCCAGCAACAAGTTGTAAGAATGCTGAGAGACCTTATCATCCATAATGAAACCTATCTTATCTCTCGCATTAGCGTGGGACAGCATGCTGGCTTCGACGATGTACTTCTACAAACGCAACCCGCGCTCGCACTTGCTGTCTCATTGATTGAAGAGGAACAAGACCCCTTGTAGAGACTTATGATATAGATTTAAAAAATTACTTTGAGAGTCAACAGGTGCCCACAAGGGGACTAGCCCCATAGGCGTTAACGTAAGCTGAAGAGAGGTTTGTTGTTGAGCTAGGGCACCCGCTGCCTTCATC
>CAXTUE010000349.1:0-5656 GCA_964247355.1 uncultured Ktedonobacteraceae bacterium
GGTACGAACTGCTCGTCCTGCGCAAAAAGTATCTACAAAATAATTTATTTACTAAGGTGGAAGGATTTCCATCTTAGTAGTTTGAAAGGATTCTAGTATGTCTTCTCTTCATATAGGCACTATCGCTTTTGATTGCTATCCCGATCATCCCAGATTGCGTCTCCTTTGTGAGGCAGCAGCAAGTGCAGGATATGATGTCGATGTTATCTGTCCGCTAAAGACGTGGGATGACAAACGTTACGAGGTTTTCAATGGCGTCCACATCTATCGCGTACCGGTGTTACGTCGAGGCCGAGTCAGAAATCTTTATAGAACGATGCGCGGTTGGGGCTTGTATTTCTGGCTATCGGCGGTTATGATAACGCGGCTACATTTGAAGCACGCCTATGATGTTATTCATGTGCATAATCTACCGGACTTCCTCGTTTTTACGGCAGCAATTCCCAAGCTCTTAGGCGCGAAGCTCATTCTGGACGTACAGGATATTAGCCCGGAACTTATGGCGGTGAAAACAAAAGGGCTGTGGCGTCGTATTGGTACACAGATAGCCAGCATACAAGAGCGTATCTCTACCACGTTTGTGGACTCAGTAGTAACTGTTGGGCGGCCTTTTGCAGAGGCGGTAATGAAACGCGGTATCGCTGAAGAGAAGATCACAATTTTGCCCAATATCGTTGATCCCAAGTTATATCCAACTTCTCTTCGGGCCTATCCTATACAGAATGCAATGCAAGGGGAACAACCATTCATAGTTATGTATCATGGAACCATAGAGGAGCGATTCGGATTGGATACAGCTATGCGAGCATTTGCAATCGCGTTGCGGAAAGTCCCAAACTTGCGCTTTGATATTCAAGGTGCGGGAGGGAAATTGCCAGCTATCAAGAAACTTGCGGAGGAACTTGGAGTGAGCGAGCATGTGCGCTTTACTCCGACCTGTCCTATTGATGAAGTAGTGAATTTTGTTGCTCATGGTGATGTCGGTATTATTCCATATCGCCGCGATGGTTTCGCCGACCTTGCCTTGCCAACGAAAGCATTCGAGTTCGCGTGGATGCATCGTCCCATGATTGCCTCTGATATGCTTGGCATTCGCTCTGTATTCGGTCCAGAGTCAGTTGTCTATTGTACGGACGCAGAGAGTTTCGCCAGTGCAATCGTTGATCTCTATCAACATCCTGAGACGCGCGCGGAGATGGTTGCCAACGCAGCCGAAGATTACTTGCCCTATCGCTGGGAGATTGTCGCGAAACATTATCAAGAACTGCTGGCAACTCTTGGTGGGAAACAAGAAGTAGAATTGGTGCCGGTGGAAGCATCATGACCCCCATGCCTAAAGGCGAGGGGCTTGCACCTGGGCGCGTCCCGGTGCAATAGGCACCATGACCGATGCCCTTGAAATCGGGCTTGCTTACCCGACAGCTTTTTGAGCCGATGCTTCGCACTCTTGGTTCCTCGTTTCTGCAAACGCTCGCGATGAGCTGACATGCGAACACGTACAAGGTCAATCACCTTGCCAGAAAAGGACTCACCAGTACTATCAGTTGCAAGGCTCACAATACCCATGTCGAGACCGAGTGTGTCCGTTGCGTCCATATGGAAGCATCTGAGTAGGCCTGAGAAGCGGTTCTACACTGCTATGAGTTCTTTTTGCATGTATCCTGGTTCTTCCTCTCGATTGGTCGAGCTACAAGCAAGCGCAGGAGGAGCACCATGTCGTCAGCCGTATCAGTGCTGAAAAGCACTTTCGTATAGTCCATAAGTGTAGGCAGTATGCTCAAATTAGTCCCCCTTGCTATTTAGAAGAGCAAGGGGGACCCGGTTCGAGAGGTGCTGAGTCAGCACTTTTACCTGGGCTGACATCTTTTCAATGTATCTGTAGAGTCGTAAGAGAGGCTAGAATTTTAACACTCCAAGTAGAAACAGAGCTGCATAAAGATTGTTCAAGACATGACATACGAAAGTAACGAGTAGGGAACCCGTTTTATAACGTACAAACCCAAAGAAGAGACCGTCGATGAGGACAAGGGCCATGAGCAGAGGTGCGTATTGAGTGTGAGCAAGACCAAAAGCTACTGCCGTCAGGATGATAGCGAGAATTGGACTGAAGCGAGTGCTAAATCGCTCGAATAAGAGACCTCGAAAGAGTAACTCTTCGGCAAGAGGTGCTAGAATAACGAGACCGATGACGCGTAGCGTTGCGATAGGGAGTGTATAGCGATTACCCCATGGCTGCGTTACGCCAATACCTGTTATTCGTGAGAAAATTTCCTTGAGAATGGATAGTACGATGTACGCCATAATCCAGAAGAAAGCCTGTCTCCACTGCGGCCAGGAGACACCAATTTTGCGCCAGGAAACGCGTAGAATAGTGCATCCAACTACAACTACAAGTATCTCTGAAATCGGAGCTACGAGATGCAGTAAAGTGTCTTGTAGGTCTTGTGCCATAATTTTACTCTTTTCGTAATGGTGTGAGCATGGATATCTGCTTTGTAGGCTGTATTCAAGTTGACATTTAGCTCTGGATAAGCAAATAGTCATTTATTAGTAGCATAATATCATACGAAAAAAGAGAGGTCAAGGTAGGTATGGAAATGGAAATTAGTACTCTGCTTATGTCACTTGGATTGAACCAGCTTGAGGCAGAGGTTTACACATTATTACTTACACACGATACACTCACAGGCTATCGTATTGGTCAATTGCTTGGGAAACCAACGGCGAATGTATATAAAGCACTTGACGCTCTTGCACGGAAGGGAGCTGTGCTGATCGAGGATGGAAATAGTCGGACGTGTCGTGTTGTGCCTGCAAATGAATTTCTGGGTCAACTTGAGACAGCATTTCACCGTACAACTGCCAGGGCTGCGCAGGTTTTGGCCCAGTTTAAATCCGTGTCAGCTGATGAGAGAATCTATCAGCTTCAGTCTGTTTCACTCGTTTTTGAGCGCTGTCGAAATATGCTTGCTCGATGTACAACCATAGCTATACTCGATATCTTTCCTCATGCTGTGGAACTTCTTAGAGACGCAATCACTGAAGCTATACATCGTGGCGTTGAGGTATTTCTGCAAGTTTACCTCCCTATTGAGATAGAAGGGGCTCATATTGTTGTAGCGCATCAGGCTGAGACAGTGCTGGAGTTTTGGCATAGTGAACAGCTTAACGCTATTACAGATGGGAAAGAGGCATTACTCGCGCTGATGAATCCAGAGTTAACAATGATTCACCAAGCCATCTGGAGCCAGAGTTTGTATTTATCCTGCATGATGCATGCTGGATTTATGCGAGAACATACATTCAATCACCTTATGATGGTGCAAGAAGATGACAATGCAACCTATGAGATGCGCCAGATTCTTGCTCAACATAAGCTCTTTCATACAAGCGAGGTGCCAGGTCTACATGATCTGTTTCATCGCTTTGCTGTAAGTGACAGTGACTGACTTACAGCAAAGCATATTTGAAAGGACTTATTTAATTTACTAGGCAGGGACCAAACACAGGAATTGTTGCGTCAGTCGTGCCATGAATATTGCAGTATGGATCGATACCCCAGCCATACCAGAGTGCTACGCCAGGTGGAAGCACATTAGTTGTAAGGTGTAGAAATACAACGTTTTGATCCAGAGTGGTTTTATAAATAATTGGCACCGGTGTTCCATCACTTGTGTGGAGCGAGAAGCCTGAGGGATGGCCGGAGGCGTGTAAGCCGCCGCGTACGTTGCGGAAGGTAACACGTATGCTAGCAGGATCGTTTTTTAGCTCCACTTATGACCTCTTTTCATATATTTTTCAGGCACATTTTAGAACAAAAGTGCGCTATGAGAGATTTTTGCACCTATCCTGATCCTCCCTCATGTTTAGAAAACACGGGCATTCTGGCGCGGTTATGGTGAGTCTGAGTTCTGGTATATCATAAAGGGAACGCTCTCTCGTACAACTAGATGGTCATACGAGAGAGCGTTCCCTTTATGATGTGTCTATGGCTAAATGAACCTCTACATGTGCTCGCTTGTATGACGAGCGATGCGAACTGCCGATGCACCAGAGCCAATAATGTGGCGACAAAGCGGCCCAAAATCGTAACCAGACATACATCCGGTAAAGTAGAGATGAGGTACAGACGACTCAAACCATGTATTCAAAAAGGGATAGCCGTCTCTTTGCTGAACTTGTTCGCGTAGCGATGGCTCTAAGTACTGAAGCGTCCTGATATCAGAGTTATATCCAGTCGCTAAAATGACATAATCGACCTCTCTTGTTGTGCCATCACTTAGCTTGAGGCAAACACTTTGTCCTTCTTCATGAGCACTTACTACTGTGGTATTGGGAGTGACGGTAACGTATCCCTCGATAACAGGACGCATCCAGCGCGCAACGGCGGGACGTACGGAACGAGCATCTAATGCAATTCGCGTCTTTTCAGGCAGAAGCTTGTAAAGCATGGGGAAAGCAACGATCCAACTAATCCCTGCTGGTCCAATATCACTGGGCGCGTAGAAGAGGCGTTTTGCTGGACCTGCATAGCGATACAGGCGACGGTTAATCCAGTTGATTGGACCACGGGCAATTACCTCGACGCTAGCATTTACCTCGCGTAGAAAGCCTGCCGACTCGAAGGCACTCTGTCCACTACCAACCACGACAACATTCTTGCCCGCGAACATCGAATAGTCAGTGAGTTGCTGTGTATGAAAGGCGACTGAAGGGGAAAGAGAAGATGCAAATTCAGGAATGTGTGCGAAAGGGGCGAGACCGGTTGCGACAACCACCCTATCTGTATCGATACTGCGCCCATCCTCCAGTTCTACATGAAAGGTTTTGCCTTGCTGTGTAACCAGTTTCACGTAGGTCTCGTCAACTTCGGGTACCACCTGCTCCTTAAACCATTGCGTGTAGTCAAGAAATAGCTTAAGAGGGACGAGTCCATCCTGAGGAATGTTGTGTAGTTTGCTATAGGCATCAAAGGTATATTTATGCTTTGGCTCAGAAATTGTAATCGCTCCCCATGATGATTTCAAATACATTTGTGCGGGCATTTTGCGCCAGAATTCCATGGTTCTGCCAAATATAAGAGGTTGTATATTTTGTGCTTTTAAATGCGCGGCGGCGGAGAGGCCAAACGGCCCTGCTCCGATGATCACCGTTCTATCTTGCTTCACTTCTCTATGCTCCTTTTACCGATCTACCTATTTTCTGCTATTATAATCAGTACGCTGCTAGATTACCATTTGTAAGTGCTGAAAGTATAGTAGTACTGGTTAAGAAACTGTACAGATTGTGGATGAAAGGTGTATAAACGTTCCCCTGAAAAATACGCATCTCTTACATTTTTGAACAATTGAGACAGGGACTAGAGCGTTAAAAAACGCTCTAGTCCCTGTCTCAAGAAACAAAGAACTATGAATGTTTCGCCAGATCACTCAACACAGCCTGTGCTGCGTTGTGGCCAGGAGCACCCATGACGCCGCCGCCGGGATGTACGCCGGAACCACATAGGTATAATCCTTCAACAGGAGTGCGATAACGGGCACATTCGGGTGTTGGACGGAGCGAAAATATCTGGTCGGGCGTGATTTCTCCTTGGAAGATGTTGCCGTTAGGGAGGCCGTAACGTTGCTCGATGTCCACAGGACTAAGCACTTGATAA
>CAXTUE010000350.1:0-916 GCA_964247355.1 uncultured Ktedonobacteraceae bacterium
GGTGTAGAGGACCTCTACAATCCAGAGATTGCCGCCGTAGGCGGAAGCGTTGAGGCAACCGAGGCGTATGACGATCTGAAAGTGAAGGCTATTCTTAACGAAATTGATGGTAAAGATCATAGCGGTGCCAAGACTGTTGGTACTCCTGCCATCTTCGGTATGAATTTCCAGGCAGTCAGCGTTGGTCAAAAGTTGAACACTGGCGGCTACATCGATGCATTGGCCACACCAAGTTCCTCGCTTCTGAATGCACTCAATCATACAGATGCATCAATTGGCAAATTCATTGCTGAATTGAAGAAGAAAGACCTGTATCATTCCACAACCATCATCCTTACGGCAAAACATGGACAGACCCCGATTGACCGCAGCAAGTCGAAACTTGTTGACAGCTCAATCATTCCAAGCATTGTTGAGGACGTGCAGAAGGGTCTCACAGCCCAGATCACACAAGATGATATTGCGCTGATCTGGTTGAAAGACAATAGCAAGACCAATGCAGTTGTTGCCGCTCTTCGTGCCAACGAAGCCAAAGCAAGCATTGGCAAGATTCTGGCGGGTGACGAACTGAAACTCCATTTCAATGATCCGAAGAGCGACAAACGCACACCAGATATTATTGTCCTACCAACCTTTGGCGTCATCTATGCTGGCAAAACCGCCACAAAAATTGCCGAGCACGGTGGCTTCAATAGCGATGACACTAACGTCGGTCTAGTTGTGTCCAATGCTCAGCTAGATGGCGGCAGTACTGTATATTCTCCAGTAGAGACCACCCAGATTGCCCCAACCATCCTCAAGGAACTCGGCCTCAACCCCAACGCGCTACAAGCCGTGCGCGAGGAAGGCACACAGCTTCTGCCAGGACTGGACTACTAGACTATACACGAGTCAACGCCAAACAAACATTGCAGGG
>CAXTUE010000350.1:926-5655 GCA_964247355.1 uncultured Ktedonobacteraceae bacterium
AAAAAATGGGTCGCCAAATCCCCACCATTTTTTTTTGCGGTTGACTCGTATTGAAAACTTACTTGAGGTCGAGCTTCACATTCTCGCCGCCGCTATCCTTACCACCTGTGGCAAGTCCTTTGGCAACAACGTACAGGCGGCCCATGACGCCGGATGGAGCATCCCAGTATTCGGCATTCTCGACGGTTACTTTCAGGAGTGCCAAATCTGGATCGTCCTTGCCATTTGGGAACCACGCTTTAAGAGCTGGCTTCCACAATTCGTCCATCTTCTGACGGTCACGCACAAGCTGTGCCGTACCAGTAATGGACACAAACAGGTTCTCATCGGGCTTAGCATAACTGAGATTGACCTGCTGGTCTCGCTGCACATCATCTACTTTAGGCGCACTTGCATGCGTGAAGAACCAGAGATCACCATTAAACTCCATGTCTTGCGTTGCCATTGGACGACTGCGCAACGAGCCATCCTTCTCATCAACCGTTGTCATCATGGCAATACGAATGCCCTTGATTTTATCATTTAGCAGTTTTGCATCGTCTTGCGTATTTGTAGCCATTGTCTTCTCTATCCCTTCTATTGTAGAACGTTAAGAGTGTATCTCTTCTGTAAAACTATTGTCTCATGGATACTACTAGCATCACGATTGACACGCTCAAAAGGTGTCAATAGATAACTCCTAACCATGCCAGATAGCGAGAACATTTTCTCTTTGCTCGTCAAGCGTGGCAAATTCTGAACGCGTGGGCGAAGCAGCCACAAGCAGTTGTCCAGAGGATGTTGCGGTCGGAAACGGTTCGTTCACCATACCAGAGAGCAGGCGACGTTCGCTCGACGCAATGAAGAGCCGATGCTCCATCGAGATACTCAGCGTACGTGCCATTGCGGGAAGATGCCGCCATTGTAGGACACGCTCCCCTTTTTGCACATTCCACACAACAATACTATTGTCGCGCAAGCCGCATGCCAACAAAGTGCTGTCAGGAGACCATGCAAGACTATTAACTTTTTGTCCTGAGGTCGTCACTTGCCATACAGCATTCTCATGCACTCTGTCCCAGCACAGGATTGCACCGTTGCTGGCACCTATGGCAAGATAACTACCATTAGGGGACCAGCGCAGTACACCTGCACCACCGCTACGTGTTGATAAAGTCGAGAGGCGTTCTGGTATTGGTGCTTGCGGTTGCATCAGTAACGTGTTCGAGAGCGAATAAAGAATGATAGAGGCATCAATCCAGATTGCCAGTTGCCCCGTTTTCGCCCAATCCATGTTGTCAATTGCACGTACATTCATAGGAATGACCAGTGGAAGTTCCACTCCGGCAAGCACATCCCAGAAGCGTATCTCGCCCTGTATGGCGATAGCAATGACCCGTCCATCTGGCGACCAACACAACGTAGAAGCTTTTAGTGCTGATGATATTTGTACAAGACCCATAGCACCAGTGCGTTGCAAAAAGAGCGGAACGTGACTATACAGAGTACACGCAAGCATATCGCCATTGAGCGACCAGTGCAGGGATTTAGGGCGTGCTGGCAATTCATAACGTGCTGGACCCGGCAAGGCAAGAGGGCGAAAGTCCGTTGTCTCAACAGAAAGAGCGACCGACACCTCCTGCTGCGGTTTTTCTGGCAATGGCTCATCGAGAATACGATGCTCACCTGCATCAGTGATGCTCAGCGCGATTGGCAAATCGAATGAGGAGTCAGCCGAAGGCATGATTGGCTCGTAGCCATCCTCATATTCAACAAGTGTATCGGCATCAGCGAGCGTCAGTAGTTCTGTGGTTGCACTTGCCTCCTCTTGCTCAAGCTCGGCAAGAGCTTCCTCCAACGCCTGCCCAAAGGCGATTATGGTGGGAAAACGTTTTGCCGGTGACTTTTCCAGTGCCTGCAGCATCACATCATCGACCACTGAGGGTGGAAAGCGTTCAGGAAAAAGTTCACTTGGGACAAAAGGAGCTTCGTAGAGATGAGCGTGAATATACTCTTCATTGGTTGCCGCCTGAATGGGCAGTTTACCCGTAAGCATGAAAGTGGCTACAATCGCCAGTGCATACTGGTCCGATGCGGGATTGACCTGCTTCTCAGCCTGCTCCGGTGCCATAAACGCAAAGGTTCCCAGTACCTCGCTTGCCATCATACCAGGAGATTTTTGCCAGCGCGAAATGCCGAAATCGGTCAGATACATATGTACAGCGCGCTGGGCACTCTGCATTTTGCGAACAAGAAAATTCGCGGGTTTGACATCCGCATGCACAATATGTGGAGTACGCGTATGCAGGTACCAGAGACAATCCGCCGCCTGCGAAATGGCATCCGCTATCTGTTGCAGTGACCAGTATTCCCATGATGGCGTCTCCTCGATAACATCGACCAGTGAACCATCAGGAATATATGGGGATACGAGAAAAGGCACTGAGCGTCCATTATACAGCGTGTAGCCAGAGTCAAGTACAGGGAGAATGTGCGGATGTTGCAGGCTACGCGCGATCTCTATCTCACGCGTAAAGCGTTCATTCGCTTTCGAGTTGCGTCGATCATCCTCTGTAATAGCTGTCATAATTTTAAGAGCTACCAGATTCTGTGTTTCGGTATCGCGTGCCAACCAGACCACACTCATAGGCCCCTGTCCAAGCGGCCTTTGACGCTGGTAACGCTCAATTGTAGTGGTCTCTTTTTGCATTCGTATCTAAGGCTTGCTGGATGGATTCAATTGATTGGCAACCTGATTGATGCGATCCTGCATTGCCTGATTCTCCTTTTGTAGCCGGTCAACCTTCTGCTGAAGGTCAGCGTTCTCTTTTGTGGCTTTATCAAGATTCACACGTATAGCGTCTTTCTCTTTCGCGGTTTGACTCAGTTCATCGCCCCGTACGCCATGTTCGCGCTTTATCTGCTCTAGTTCATCATTAAGTGACTCTATTTTCGCTTGATCCTCAACGATACGCTCGGTAAGATTCAAGACCTCCTTACGATGTGTCTCACGGTCGGCCTGCGCCTGATTTTGTAGTTGCGTAAGTTGCGGCTCATAACGCCAGCCTAATAACTCACTAAACAATTCATGTGCTGCACTTCCTTCCTGACTCGCGTCGCGCATTTCACGCAACTTGCTCTCATCCCATTGTCCGCTCGCTAACAAGCCACCAAGCCCCCGGTGTGAGAGGACAAGTTTGTTAGGAAACAGAATGCTGGTGCGGTCGGCGGAAAAGCCGTAAGAACTCAGGTTCCTTGCATACTCAGTAATTATGTCAGGCGAAGCGATTGTGCCAAGCACTGCCGCAAGGTCGGCCCGTAGTTCTAGCGAGGTATCAGGATTATTGAAGGTGTCTAACAAGACATCATATGTCTGCGAGCCAAATAAGAGCAACATGTAAGTGAGTTGCTTTTTGTGTTGCGGCTCCTGGTCCAATGCATCGAGCAGGTGCTTCAGCACAATATCTTCGCCCAGCAAGAGTAGCAACGAGATAATACGCTGATTTGTACGCTCGGTATCAACCGCATTGTTTGCCTGCACAAAAGCAAGCAATTCAGGAATCATCTCTCTATCTGCGTAGTGGCGAACCGACTCATCACGAATACGCTCCAAAAGCAGAGCTGTCGCCATGGCAATATCTTCAGATTTATCACTGCCAAGCAAACGTACTAACTCATCTTTAATGACACTCGTTGACATCTCTTGAAAAATTTCAAGGGCTGCATTCCGTGACTCTGGATTGCTCTTATCGTTGATCGCTTGCCACACTAAGGCAAGAGCCGGTACACCAATTTTGCCGAGAATATTTTTCGCCGAACGCGCCACCAGAGGATTAGGGTCGACAATCAATTCACCCACACTAAGGACAGCAGGCGAACCAATCTTGATCAGAGCCTCCTCAGCCCCATGTCTACGTTCATCAACATAAAGTGCCTGCAATAAGTCATCAAGCACAGGCTTGCGATATGATCCCTTGTTTGCGAGCATTACGAGTGCGGTCGCGGCATCATTCATCAAATGTGCGTCTTCCAGCCCTTCCAGTAAAGCTGGTATACTCACGTTAGCAAGCTCGTTTGTCAGCACCTGTAGAAGAAATGCATGGGCTTGTGGCGGTGGTGGTGGCGCGAAGAGATGCACAAGGTCGTGCAGAACCGCTTGCTCATCCTCGCTCTGTCGCGCCAACTCAACGATGATATTTTGCGCATGTTCGCGCGCCATATCGCGCGAGTCTTCCAACCCTGACAAAAGAGGTCGAAGTATCGCGGGACCAAATTGAGGCAAGATGGTCGCGACGGCATCGGCTCGTTCCGGCTCACCGAGTAGCTCAACAAGTGGCGAAATAGCTGCGTCGGGATAGTTGAGCAAAAGCGTTTTAACGACACGCAGTAAAGGCGGTTGATTCAGTGCATCTAGCAACGCGGGGACAACGACCGCTCCTGGCAGACCGTTAAGCGTCTGCTGCACATATGTCCGGGTGCGCTCATCATGCGAAAGCAAACTGCGCACAAGGCTTTGCGCGGCCTCCACACCCTGTTGCCTAAAGACATTCAGAATATGGGACGCCTGTGCATCGCTACATGCTTGCAACATCTCAATCAACGCATCGCCCGGAAATGGTGTCATGCCGAGCAAGGCACGCTGTACCCTTTGCACCGTTGCGTTTTCCTGGAGCACGTTCAGGGACGAGACAAGTGCCGGGAGCGCAACCTCGTTGAGCGCTTCTTCAGCAAGCTCAAGCATTTTCGCCGC
>CAXTUE010000351.1:0-5647 GCA_964247355.1 uncultured Ktedonobacteraceae bacterium
GAGTAACACCTCGTCGAACAGGACCTGCGCTCCGTCTTCAACGGCGAGTCGATTGACTTCTAGCCTCTCGCCTACGGAAACCTTGTATTGCCTTCCACCACTTTTAATTACCGCAAACATGAATTCTCTCCTTATATTTTCCGCCCGCCATCCCCTTCTATAGCAACAGGGGATACGTGGGAGGCATAGGTGGAAAGCCATCCAACACAGTTCCGAGTCCTGCTTGCTGACGTATCTCGTGCATCAGTTTCATCGTAGAGAACGAAACGCATCGAGCTTCGTGCTTCGCCTTGTGGCGTTAGGGGTTTGTCTACATGTGAATAGAATATTCGTAGACATACGGTAGCAAGGCTATAATAGCAGGAGAGGAGGTATGTGTCAAGTGTAAGAGCGTTGTGCCTCGCGAATAAAGCGATAGGGATAGATATCCTCTACCGCACTAGCCTCAGTGAGTTGCTGGACCTGCTCTTCGCTCAATTCCCAATCAACAGCCCCAAGATTGTCGTTAAACTGATCAATTGAACGAGCACCGATAATAGGAGCTGTTATGCCAGGGGTGCGCAGTAGCCAGTTGAGCGCGATCTGAGCGTAGGATTTGCCCGTCTCTTTCGCAACGCGGTCTATTACGTCGATAACGCGCCAGTTTCGTTCGGTTGCACGTCGCTGCCAGTGCTCTTCCAAGCGTTCGCTAGCCTCAGCGATACGTGTTCCTTCGGCTGGCTGCTCGCCCTTCTTATATTTGCCTGAAAGAAAACCACCACCGAGCGGACTCCACGGCAGAACAGCGATATTTTCTTCACGACATAGAGGCAGAATTTCATAGTCAAGGTGGCGCTCGACCAACGAATATTGCGGTTGAAGCGAAATGATGCGCTCAAAACCATGTGTACGGCTTACAGAAAGTGCCTTCATAATTTGCCATGCGGTAAAGTTCGAGACGCCAATATAGCGTACTTTGCCTGAATGTACAAGATCGGAAAAGGCTGAAAGCGTCTCCTCTAACGGAGTTGCGGCATCCCAGCAATGAGCTTGATAGAGGTCGATATAGTCAGTACCCAATCTTCTGAGGCTTGCCTAACAACCCTCGATAATATGTTTGCGTGACAAGCCCACATCATTTGGTCCCTTGCCCATAGGAAAACGTACTTTTGTCGCCAGTATAAGTTCATGGCGTTGCTCTCGTATAGCACGGCCCGTAATCTCCTCTGAGATACCTTGAGAATATACATCCGCCGTATCAAGGAAGTTACCACCAGCTTCGATAAAACGAGCAATGATGGCATTGGACTGTTCTTCATTGGCCTCTCTTCCAAAGGTCATGCAGCCCAGACATAATTCGGAAACCATTGTACCTGTCGCTCCTAAGCGTCGCATTTGCATGGTGTTTAGTCCTCTCGTTTGTTGAACGTTTTCTATAAACACGTTGGAAATAGCATTTTCGTTCCTAGCAGGAAGGCTACGAGAGTTTCCCTGCTAGTTAGTTTTGACCATTAAGTACTGATTAAAACAGTACAAATGTTACGGTGTTACGTAACCATGTTTAAACCGTTCATTTAGACAGGGAGAAACAAAAGTATTTAAAAAGGGGACACACAATATTTATGAATGCGAATTCGTCACTATCTGTAAAGAAAAAGTCCGGTACTCCTAAACGTCTTATTCTTCCGCTTATCGCTATCGTTGTTAGTGCAGTAGCGGCTTTCGTCTACCTTAGTGGTGCGCTCAATACCACAAGAGCGTCAGCAAATGTCAATCAAATCAGTACGCCTTCCTCGTATCCGTGGGGTGCTACCTCTGATGCAAAAGGCAACGTGTGGGTAGCGGAACCAGGATGCGATCCACATCCGTTTGTATGTGATAATGCACAAACGGGTAGTATTGCTCTAGTACAGCGTTCACCCTTCAAAGTCGTTACAAATTTCACCGAGCCATCAGGAAAAGGCTTTACCAGCCCCTTCTTCCCTGTCCTTGATGCTGCGGGTAATATCTGGTTTACAGAATCAAACGCGAACGCTATCGGCGAATTGACACCCAACTTGAAAAACCCAGCCGCCTCTACGTGGCAACAGTGGCATGTTTCAACAGGTAACGCTGCTCCATTCGATCTTGCCTTTGATGGGCATGGCATGCTATGGTTTACAGAACCCCAGGCGAATCAGATTGGCTCCTTCAATCCCAAAACGCATGCATTTACCGAGACTACGGTCCCAAGTACCAATGGTACCCCATACGGTATCACAGGTCCCGACGCCAATGGCGCAATGTGGTTTGCCGAGAACTATTCTGCGGTATCACGCGTCGCCAGCTTTGTGCCACCTACAAAGGGCACACTCAAAACAGCCGCAATTAGTGAGTATCTCGCGGTCAGTCCAAGCTCAAATACAACCATTCACCTCATCACCCTTGACCACAAGGGGCATGTCTGGTGGAGCGAGGGCTTTGACGGGCGCATCGGTAGCCTTACGATCAGTCAGGCTGTGAAGGGTACCTCTGAGGGTGTCAACGAGTACTCAACTCCTGCTTGTGGCAATGGCGGCACACACATTTCCGGTATAGCAGTTGATAATTCAGGCGTTGTCTGGTATGACGACTCGCTGGGTAACTGCGTTGGCTCCTATAATCCCACCACCAACACGTTTGGACAACCGGCACTGCTGGCAAATAATAGTCATCCACATGATGGTTTGATAGTCACCAGTGATAACACAGTTTACGTTGTCGAAGAGTTTGGGCAGAGAATTGGCCAAATTTTGCAAGCTAATCCAAACAAAAAGGGTAAATAAAAGCCATCCACAAAGGAAAACACCTCTATACGACGCATCGTATAGAGGTGTTTTCCTTTGTGGATGGCTTTTATTTATGACAATTCACGACTGGTATCATATTAGCAAAATAAAGCATGCTATGATATACAAGCAGATGTTTGCAGAAGGAGAAGAGAGAGATGGACATTCAAAAAGACGAACAAAAACAAATGGAGTTACCTTCACAACTGGTCACAATTCTCACAACAGAGCATTACAATCTCCAAACTGGTCGCGCGATGACTATTTCAGAGACCACAGGACGAGCAAGCTTATTTCTATCGACTGTATCAAGTACGCTGGTCGCGTTGGCCTTCGTTGGACAAATTGCGAAGCTAGGAGTAGCATTCTTCGTGTTTAGCCTCGTACTGTTTCCCTCACTTTTATTTCTCGGTCTGGTGACGTTCGAGCGCGTCCTACAATCCAGCATCGAAGACACGATCTATGCGCGTGGCATTAACCGACTGCGCCACCTCTACTTGGAATACGCGCCACAGATGGAGCCATATTTCATCCTTTCGCGCTACGATGATAATCAAGGCATTATGACAAACATGGGTGTAAATAGAGGTTGGTGGCAAACATTCCTATCGATGCCTGGAATGATCCAAGTAATCAATAGCATTCTTACAGGTGCGTTTGTCGGTCTATTGCTCTACGCCATTCTGCTCGGCACGTCTGGTGATTTCGCGCAAACGCCTTATGCAGTAATCATTTGCGCAATAGGCGGAATTGTAGGCTTTCTCGTCAGTGTTGTGTTACATCAACGCTACCAGCTCACTCAATGGCAGCGTGCCGATAAGCATCTAGCCGTACGCTTTCCAAGCCCTGCGGGAAAAGAAAATATGGACCGGTAGGGACAGCAATTGATTGCGTCCGAAGATGGGCAGGGGTGGGGTTCGCGGAGGAAAACGAATTTTGGTGGATGCAAGCAAAACAAGTATTTTCCTCTTAAAATAAGTATAATGTATACTATGTTATCTCATAGTATATTATGAGAATTTACATAAATTATTGTATTCATAGCTAGTAGTATTTAAAGATGTTGACATGTAAGGTTGTACATGATATGTTAAATGAGATAACGTAGATGTTATCTGCCAAACGTCCATTTTAGTGCAGAAAGGAACAGTTTCATGACAACGAATCCAGGCGGTCCCCATCCAGCTACTCCTGTAAGTGCCGATGCTCCAGAATATGTTCATCATGGAGAAGGACATCATAGTCATAAGCACGTACATGGCGAACACGGACATCACCATCATAGACATCATCATGCAGGTGGCGAGCAGGAGCATACTCACGGCCCCGAACACACCCTCCACGCTCAGCACGCACAACATAACGAACATCATAGGAGTTAATCCTATTCTACAATCACCTGTTCTAGGTAGGTAGAAAAGTTCAAAAATAGCAACGTGTTTTTGAAAGAAGTTTTCAAAGAAAACAGATTTTCAAAAACACGTTGCTATTTTTGTATGGTTCTCAGCTTCATATTATATAGCTCTCATATTCTTGTTGTATAGTAATGAATGCATCCTATAACTTGCATGATACGTGACACCAATGTATGAAGCTAAAGAATAGAGTTTGACGTGAGGGAATAGCTGGAATAATTATCGAGGAGTGTTAGATATGACTCTTTTCAAGCGTTTACTGCTTTTTACCGCGCTTATCTTAGCGTTCGCGTTCGCGGCTTTTGGCTTGCAAACACGAACGGCCTCCGCAGCACAGGCTGTACCGTTGGGATCATGTGGCGATACTATAGCGGACGATGCACAGTTGTTTGGCAACCGGGTGGGTGATGTACTGAAACAGGCACAATCTATGAATAGTGCTCTAAGTGCAGATACAAGAGTTGTGACGGTGAGCCAGAGCACACTCGGCGGCAAGAGTCCGAAAGATTACTATTATTATGTGCAGTCGAAGTGTCCAAACTGGGCAGGCCAGAATTTCATCGTTTTCGTTGTCGCGAAGGGGTTTGACCCATTCCTGCATCTTGGCAACAATTTTAATGGCAAGTTGAGTAGCGCGGACTACCAGCAGATGACGCTTGGAGTTCGTTCGCAATTGACAGGCGGCAACTATACTCAGGGCACAATAGATGTTATGCAGCAGGTGCAGGGCAAACTTAGCCCGAACTATACATGGCTGTGGGTCACGCTGGGAGTGCTTGCGGTACTGGTTGTGGCTGGTCTACTAGGCTTCACATTCGTGCGGCGACGCCAGAACGTAGCGGTAGAGGCGAACGTTCGCGAGCAAGCGATGTCAGTAAAACAAGCGGCGGTCGATCTTGTTACTACCACGGGCAAACAGAGCAAAGATTTGGAACCACGCATTGAGGTATTAACAGCACTTGTGCCTACAACTACCGCAAACTCGTTACGCTCTTTGTTTCAAACAGCACAGGGACAACAGGGTAGGATCGAGGAGCACCTGGGAAACTTGCTGAGTAGTCTCGATGCCAAGCCTAATGGTACCGGGCAGCAGGTTGACTACTACAAGCGCATGCAATTGAACTATCAGCAGGTCTACAATGAGGCTCGTGTACCACAAAACTTGTTTCAAGCACTTGAAACAGCCGTGACAACGCTTGAGCAAAATCCACAGGCACAGATAAACTTCCGCCAATAGACGGCACTCAATGCTCCACAGGAGGGCATTATGCAATAATATTAAAGAGGTATGTGAGGGACCAGGGCACCCGCTGCCTTCATCATTCCCCGAATGCGGCTCGGGAATGCCCCTCCCATACGCGCGGCATGTATGGGAGGGGCATTCCCCTTGCGGGTGCCCTGATCCCCATTGATCCCGATTATGTTGTGTATTATCACACCAACGTA
>CAXTUE010000352.1:0-5646 GCA_964247355.1 uncultured Ktedonobacteraceae bacterium
GGTCATAACTGGTTTACCATGTCGAGTCACATGAAACATATCCAAACCTTCCTCAAACAGCACCGGTAGCTGAGCAAATTCTTTCTGTGCTTCTAATATTGAGAGTGTTTGCTTAGGCATTTTAGACTCCTCAAGGAAAACTTAATTAATCTTTTATATATGTATTACGCAAGCACCTGCATCAAATTCGCAAGTACCTGCTCCTCGGTACCCTGTGCGGCTTGATAGAGCGAGGCATAGGCCTGTGGGCCGAGGCGCTGTTCGAGGGCGGCGAAGAAACGTTCGAGAAGAACTACGTTTGGATCGAGCAACATTTTGCGTAGTTGCAGTGCCGTAAGCAGGACTGCAACGCCTTCGCGCTGCTGGCCTTGTTCAAAGAGCAGCATGCCGAGATTCGTGAGAATTGCGCCTTTATGGTGCTGATCTTGTAGTGTGGAGGAGAGGCGCAAGGCTTGCTGGTAACAACTGAGCGCGGGGCCGTAATCTCTCGCATCGTAGTAGAGCATAGCCATATTGTGTAGAATAATGCATTGCAACTCCATCTCTTGCTTGCCTTGCTGGTCTGGTTGTTGTCGGCTGAGGTGCATAGCTTGCTCAAAGAAATTATACGCCTGCTCATATTCGCCGCGTATCCGGCACAACTCTCCCTGATTTGTAAGTGTCGCCACCTCGCCGTGTGCATCTCTGGTTTCACGCTGAATGGCCAGTGCTTGTTCCGCATAGGTCTGGCTCTGCTGCATGTTGCCCAGACGCCCATAGAGCATTGCAAGGTGACTAAAAACTAAGCCTACATCGCGGCGTGCTATCATACCAAGCGGTGGCACAAGTGTAATATATAACGTTATCAATGTACGCCACGCTCCCCAGTATACGAGGCTTTCGTGTACACCTTCACGAAAAAGAAGATTGCATGCATCTTGCCATTGTTCCCCTAAACAAAGATGTCGGATAGTAGCCAGCAATGGCTCAATATCCTGTAGATGGGTGCGCTGCTCCTGCTGAGGTTGTTGTTGCGCTAGAGAATAATAGTAGTCGGCGGCAGCAATGTGTTCTGCGGTACGCCTGTATGACGCATCTGGTTGTGTACTTCTGCCCTGTGTCGCATAGGCGTCCTCATCAAGATACTGCTCTTGCGCAAATTGACTGACGAGCGGGTGCAGAGAAAAGAAAGCATCAAGTGTTGTGTCTTGCAACGATTGAACAAGGGAAAGTGATAGTAATGTTTGTAGCTCTTGTCCAATCTGCGCGTAGAAGTGGTCCGAAGAAGATGTACTCTTCTTGTCGCCGCTTATCGTTGAGGCGATGGCCTCCAGTGGTACAGGTTCGCTAAAAAGGCTTAAGCAACGCAGGAGTTGCTTTTGAAGAGGCGAAAGATAGTGATGTAGCATAGCAAGCAGGTTCGTGGAAATGTCACCGCTCCATAAAGACTGGTGTTCCTCCGCAAGTAGAAGATAGCCGGGCGCGATGCCACTTAGCTTGACAAGAGAGCCGTAAAGGAGGAGCGCGAACACATGACCTGCACAACGTTCCCAAACGAGCGTTAATTCGTCTGGTGCGCCTTTCACGTCTACAAGCTGTAGCAGCGCGACACCTTCAGGTACGCTTATACGCGAGACAAGATATGTGCATATGCGTGTCTGTTCCATTAATCGTTGTTCATCGAAGGGAACAACGACACTTGTGAGCAAGAAACGACTAACACCCAGGTCCGTTTGAAGTAGCGCCAGGAACAGTTGAAGTTCTCTCGATGTTAAGCCGCCATTACTTGCGCGTAGTGCAAGCAACGACTCAAATTGATCGAGTATAAATAAGGCTCCCTCTTGTATATTTTGTAGCGTGTGCTGTACCTGAGAGATTTGTTGCTCAAGTGGAAGTAAGAGAAATCCTGTTACCGGTACACCTACTCCTTGTAAGATTGCCGCAAGAATATCGGAGAGGGTTGTATAACTGTTTATTGCGAGCCAGACAAGGTGGCCAGGAGCAGGCATCCCTGCTTGTTGAGCTGAAAGCAATCGGTAGTAAATGAGTGCTGCCAACGTTGATTTGCCTACACCTGCATCTCCCACAAGCATCACTGTGCGTGTCTGGACATCGGTCAGTAACTGCTGAATGACGCCTATCTCATCAACTCTCTGCATTGTCATATCAGAGTTCAACAACGGAGGTGTCGTGTGAACTCCGAAGGCAAAGGATTGCATACATATTTCCCTACTCTATTTGTCTACTCTTTATAATGTCAAGTATAGCATACTGCTAAAGGATGCCAAACCGGAGCGTAGCCCATTTGGGTAACTTTTCAAAGAAGCTTTTCCCAACGCTTGACAGGGTAGAATTTTTGTTCTATACTCTGTTCATATCAGACTTCATCTAACCCATAAACAGGACTTTTCTACTATTGCGCCTATGTAAGTGATGATTTTCGTAGAGTTATGAATATTCCAAATAAAGAAAGCTGGATGTTTGTATGCATGAAGGAATGCCTACCCCCTGGGGTGCTGCGCTCACTGTCTCTCTCCTTGAACATGGAATACTGTGGGTTCAGACTGCGGAACATGGAGGAGTGTTGTTTGATCAGGCACAAGTACGCATCCTGCTTAGCCCGCAAGCTATTCGACTGGGTGTCCAGTGGCATGAATTTATAGCATTTGAACAAGATGAAGCGATTCAGGTCGTTTTCTATGAGCATCCTGAATTGTACCCCTGGGCTGAAGAAGACCTTATTCAACAGCTAGCCGAGGAGTCTCTCCGCCGTACTCATCCCGACTATTTCGATAAAGCTCTACCCGTGTCACAAGAACCTTCTCCCCTTATACCGTCTGTTTTTGCTTAGCGTGAGCAAGTTTCTTCCATCTAATTGTGCTTTGAAAGCGTTCAAATGCTGCCTTTGCTAGTAAATAACACTCTCTCGCAGGCAGGTATGTTTCGCCTACCTGGACTTGAACCGCATGATCGGGCATCTCTGTAAGCGGAGCGGCTCGTTGACAGCTATGCTCTGGCGACTGTAATGCATAGCCACTCTTCATTGCCCAGTCGAGGTAGAAAATACACTCGATGAGTGCTTGCAACGCCCCCTTGTAATCGCTCGGCACTAATTGATACTGGTTGCCATCGTAGAAGTTATAAATAATCAGTTCGAGTGGTTGCTGGAGACTCATTGGAATTTCCTGCAGCATACCTTTCTGACTTCTTACAAATTCTTCGGTATCCCATAGCGTCTGGAACGCAAGCCAGTAGATCAGCAGTTGCATCGCGTGAAACTCTGTCGGTTGCATACTATCCTGGGCAAATGTATCTTTACTTCCGTCTTTCTGTTCCTCTTCATTCTTTCGCCACCCCAGGCTTTTTTTGAACTCAATAATTGCGGGTGTACCTCTTTCGAGAGCATCGCTTTGGGCATGGCGCAGTCGAATCTGGTCGAATTCTCCAATCAAGCCAACGTAGCCTCCACGCCCCGAATGCTCTCTGAACGTATTGCGCGTCGAGGAAAGTTTCAGCTGAAAGCGTTCCGCAACGCCAAATACTTGCGCATTTGTGTTGGCAAGTTCGCGTTGATAGCGTAACATCGGCGTAACAAGCGAGTTTGTAAGAAGCTTTGCGTCAAAGTGTAAGTCGCGTAGTGCCAGTGCAAGCGAAATTTTCCCTTCTTGCTGCAGGATGGAATGAAAGTCACGACGGATAAAACGTGCAAGAGGTTCTGGTTCAGCAAGGAGAAGTTTTTGTGCTTCTCTTGAAAGTGGACCGTGCGGAGTATGCAGGAAATTTATCAATGTGTGCAGGAGTGTTCCAATAGCCCGTGCATCAGGAATGCCGGAGCTAAAGAGAGATGTTTGCTGCAGAATTGGATACTGTGTAGGTTCTTTTGGTGCCCTCTTACGCTTACGCATCAGTGTACACCAGGGACATTCTAAATAAGAGGCAAGTGCTGAATAGCTCACTGAGCGCAGTGAGAATGGGTTGCGCACTCTCTGTATCTTAAAGAGGTGCTCGTAGTTTAGCTGTAGCGATTGCGAAAGCTGTTGTGCTGCGGCCTGCTCGCTATGCAAGACACGAAAGCTGCTGATGGGGTGGCCTCATTTCTCATCCTGAAAAGAGAGCGATACGCTGTAAGAGAGAAATGACGTGTGCTGGAAGACTTTTTTGTTATATTGCATAGAAGCCTCTCTTGTTAAGCGCGTCCCTCAATGGAACATTCAACTCTTGTTCCAGTGTATCAGGGCAACTAGTTGAACGTGTACTGGACTCGCTACAGTATAAGACTAAAATGCTTCCCTTGCTGTAACTATACACCAGAATTATACAGTATGTCAAGTTAAGCTAATAACTTGTCGATAACTAATCCAATTAGATAAGAAGTGTTATCAAACGTAATAGAACATCGTAGGAACGTGCGATGTTTGTAATATAGTAATTGCCCCAACAGACGTTCACAAGAAGACTAACCCTACCATACAACAACATGTATGATAGGGTTAGTCCCTTTGTGAGCGTCCATTTTTCCAAGAATTCCCAAAGTGATTTTTCAATCTGCATCTCATGTGCTAGGATAGAGGAGAAAATTTACGTAGAGAGGGGAATGCCATCTATGTTACGTATCATCTATATGGGAACTCCACATTTCGCCGTGCCTGCTTTAGAAGCACTGATAGCACATGCCGCGCCAGGGAAACTGCTGTCTGAAGGCTATGAAATCGCGACGGTTGTCACGCGCCCTGACAAGCCTGCGGGTCGTGGACGCGAGATTATCTATTCGCCAGTAAAACAAGTTGCTCTTGCACACAACATTCCCGTCTGGCAACCCGGCTCGTTCAAGAAGTCGGAGAACAGTACAGCGCTCGCCGCATATCAAGCAGACCTATATATTGTCGCTGCCTTTGGACAGATTTTGCCACAGGCAGTGCTTGATCAGCCTAAGTACGGTACACTCAACATTCACGCCTCACTCTTGCCCAAATACCGCGGTGCCGATCCGATTGCGGAGGCTATTCTACAGGGTGAAACCGAATCAGGTGTGACGATTATGCTGCTTGACGCTGGCATTGATACAGGTCCAACACTTCTGAGTCGCTCTATTCCGGTCGCCGAAGACGAAACAACAGGAAGCTTCACTCCTAAACTTGCCGAATTAGGAGCACAGGCATTGCTTGAGGCGTTGCCACAATGGATCGCTGGCAACATTACCCCACAACCCCAAAACGAACTACGCGCAACACATACACGTATGTTGCGGAAAGAGGATGGACTGCTTTCCTGGCAGAAACCAGCTACAGTGCTTGCGCGACAGGTCCGTGCCTATACGCCGTGGCCTGGCAGTTATACACATTGGAATGGCAAATTGCTCAAAATTCTGGAGGCTCATCCCCTTTCGGTCGAAGTTGAAACGTTGGCGCAAACTGTGCAACCTGGATTGGTTAGTACGCGTGAGGAGGTCGGGCATTCAGTGCTTGCCGTGGTCACGGGTGCGGGCTTCCTAATCGTGACACGCATCCAGTTAGAGGGAAAGAAGGCGATGAGTGCGGAGGAGTTCCTGCGCGGATATGGGCAAATCGCCGGAAATGTCCTGGGATGAAAACACAAATGAGTGTTACATCCAGGGCACCGGCAAGGGGAATGCTTTCAACAGTAGGTTTCTTAAGGAATGCATGAAGC
>CAXTUE010000353.1:0-5642 GCA_964247355.1 uncultured Ktedonobacteraceae bacterium
ACATCGCTACGTCCGCATGTCGTAGTAGTGTCAGAGCGTCGGAGCAATGTGCTGGATAAAGTGCAACGCCAATACTGGTCTGTACATGCAGTGATAGGTCTGCAATCACAAACGGCTCTTCAAGAGCCTCATGAATCGCCTCGGCTATCTGATCTACCCGTTCGGTGTTAGCGTTCGGTAGGAGTACCGCAAACTCGTCACCACCGAGCCGGGCAACAGTATCGTTTAGCGTTACTATATTCCGAAGGCGTCCGGCTAATTGTTTCAAGAGTATATCGCCATGATGATGTCCAGAGGTATCGTTGATATCTTTGAAGCTATCAAGGTCCATCGTGAGCAGGGCAACCACATCATTGTTTTGGGCATGTTGTACTTCTAATATAGTTTGCGTTAAGCGTGTCAGTAGTGTTGTGCGGTTTGGGAGGTCAGTGAGCGCGTCGTGTGAGGCTTGATGGCGCAATAGGCGTTCCATTGCGGATTGTTCTGTAACATTGTGGGCATTGATCACAAAGCCACCGATTGCCGGGTCGTCAAAGCAGTTACGACCGACATATTCTACCATCAATAGTGAGCCGTTGGCATGACGAAGGCGACACTTACCCAGGTCCATTGTATGAGTCTGTAGTGAGTTAGTAAACAAGGTGAGGGCCGCAGGTACATCCTCTGGCAGAAACAAGTTGAATATGCTAGTCCCAAGTAGTTCTTCAGGTGAATACCCAAGCATCTTTTGGTGAGAAGGACTGGCATAGCGATAGATGCCCGTTGCATCAAGAACGAGCACGAGGTCGGAGGCGTTTTCACTGAGCGCACGAAAGCGTCGCTCACTCTCCACCAGTGATTGCGCAATTCTGTTGTATTCAGAGATATCACGGATCAGGCACAAAAACTCATTATTTCCATTCAATGTGACGCGTATCTCACGTGTGTAGTCTACTTCATCGATATGAATCGTATAGGTGTATGTTTGTATTTCACCGCTTTCCAGTACGCGTTGCATTGCATCAGACAACAGCTTTCTCAAGTCGGGAGGTAACATTTCAAGCAGGTTCTGACCAACTGCTATTGGAAACTGAGCCATACCTTGTCCGATGTGGGAGTCTAACAGTTTACCAGTAGAATTGATAAGATAGAGCGTACCGGGTACGACTTCCAGCAGCGCGTTTGGTTGTATCCCATTTGTAGATAATTTATCCTGTAACATCACCATAGAGGTTATACTCCCTTAACCACGAAATGTACCAACATAGGTTAGTAGCGTCCCTTCTATGTATCGGCAGGGGAGGGGAAATGTGTAGGGAGTGTAGCATATCTATGTCAAACAGTTCTTTGGTTGACTTTTCACAAATCCTCATGTATAGTCGAAAGTAAGAAAAAATATACAGGCGATGATAGGGAACATATTGCGTTATTGTACCTGGTCTACAGAGAACAATGCATGTGCTGCGAGCATTGAACGAAGTCTTACGCAACGACATCCCTTAGCCAGACGGTGAACTCTTTCTCAAGAAAAGAAGATAGTAGCTGATTTTCGGGACATGCCCGTTAGCGCGTGACGGTTTTTCCCTGTACAGGGGTTGAACCGATAGAGGTCTTTTGGATAGAACAAGAGACAAATGGTGGTGGCACCACGACAGGCTGAATAGAGATATTACGCCCTCGTCCTCCAAACAAGAGGACGGGGGCTTTTTTTGCGCAAAATTTGAAGGGTATGGCGAGAAAGGATATGTTTCACATGAAACGTACGTTGACGAAAGAGGTAGGGGCGCATGTTGGCGAGCGTGTGCTTGTACAGGGTTGGTTGCACTCGCTACGACAACTTGGCGGTGTCAGTTTCCTGGTTGTGCGTGACGGTTGGAGTTTGTTGCAGTGTGTGACCGAACGTGAGGAGGAGATTGAGGCATTGAGAGGGGTGGGCGTTGAGAGCGTCATAATGGTTGAAGGGACCGTTGTCAGCGAACCGCAAGCGCCAGGAGGCGTCGAGCTACATGATTTGTTGATTGAGGTAATTACACCTGTAACGGAGGTACCGCCGGTCGCGCTCAACAAACGCAAGCTCAATGCCCACGTTAACACGTTGCTTGATTCGGCTGTTATCACGAATCGGCATCCTGCACGACGCGCGATTCTACGTTTGAGTGCCGGGGCAATGGTAGGTTTTCGGAGCGTATTGACGGCAAGGAATTTTACCGAGATACAGACGCCTAAGATTGTGGCATCGGCGACGGAGAGTGGTGCGAATGTCTACAAGCTGGGCTACTTTGGACGCGATGCCTATCTCGCACAGAGTCCGCAATTTTATAAGCAAATAATGGTGGGGGTATTCGAGCGCGTGTTTGAAGTTGGACCCGTCTTTCGCGCCGAACCACACGATACGACGCGTCACCTCAACGAATATGTCAGTCTCGATGCCGAATTTGGCTTTATCAAGAACCACTTTACTGTGATGAGTCTGTTACGCGACGTGCTCGCTGGTATACTGACGGGTTTCAATGAGCAGTATACAGCAGAGTTGACGCTACTCAGTGTGCAGATGCCGGAGGTGCCACAGGAGATACCGCATATTCATTTCTCAGACGCACAGGAACTGATCTTGAAGTTACATAAAGTAGACGTGCGAGGTGAGCCGGACCTGTCACCGCAAGACGAGCGCTGGTTGGGCGAGTGGGCAAAGCAAGAATTTGGTAGCGATTTCCTGTTCGTCACGGGCTATCCGGCCAGCAAACGCCCATTCTATACACATCCTGATCCAGAGCGACCAGCGTTTACTAACTCGTTTGACCTGCTTTTCCGAGGCACCGAACTGGTTACGGGCGGGCAACGTCTGCATCGCTATGCCGACTATCTGGCGGTACTGGAAAAGGCTGGTTTGCCATTAGAGCCGTTCGCGTCCTACCTTGAGGCATTCAAATATGGTATGCCACCGCATGGTGGCTTCGCTATTGGGCTTGAACGCTTGCTGATGCAACTGACTGGCGTACCGAACATCAAATTGGCGACCACATTTCCGAGGGATATTAATCGTCTGGAACCATAGGGAGGCAGTTGAAACGTTTTATGTTGTTTCTTCGCGTTTCTTGTTCTATGATATAGATAGAGATACGGGTACAAGTATGAACTGACTAGCATAGAGATAGAGACGAAAATACATGGCGACCACTATACAAGAACCGCGCACAACACTTCCAGCAGGGCCGACGCCGTTACCAGTTATTGGGAACGCATTGTCGTTTCGGACGGACCCGCTTGGCTTTTTTCAACAGTTGCAGCGCACTTATGGCAATATGGCAACGGTCTATCTGGGACGGGTGCCGATTGTGTTGCTGTTCCAACCGGAACATGTGCGCTATCTGCTGATCGAGCATCCACGTATGTTTACGAACCGTGCGTTTACACAAGGTAGCGGGGGTAGTTCGGACGGCATTCTTGACGAGGGGCTTTTGACAATTGACGGTGAGGCGCATCGCCAGCAGCGACGAGCCGTGCAACCAGCGTTTCACAAGAAGCGCGTCGAGGGCTACGCGGACTCGATGGTGCAATACTCCCAGGAACTGGTCAAGACCTGGCATGCTGGCGATGTTGTTGACGTATCGCGAGCGATGCAGGAACTCACGCTGCGTATTGTCGGCAAGTGTCTTTTCAATATCGACTTGAACACACAACTTGCTGATCTGGGTATGGCGTTCGATGGTGTCATCGGGACGCAACCAGGGATACTTGAGACACTATTGAATGTTCGTATCGACCAGCCGTTTACCTCGTACGGTAGGCGCATGGCCGCAATTCGTCGGCTCGATACGCTTGTGTACACGCTGATTGCCCAGCGTCGAGGCGACGAGCATGATAGAGGCGATGTGCTTTCGATGCTGCTGGCAGCACCTGATGGTCGGGACGCGGAACACGCCCAGACTCCATTAAGTGACAAGCAGATACACGATCACATCATGACGTTTATCGCCGCCGGACACGAAACAACGGCAAACGCGTTAACGTGGGCCCTTTACCTGCTCTCGGAGCATCCAGAGGCGCGCACAAAGCTGCTCGACGAGATGCGTACTGTGCTCAACGGGCGCATACCGACGACCGAGGACATGGCGAAAATGCCGTATCTCGATTGGGTGCTGAACGAGTCGCTACGTCTCTATCCGCCCGCATGGATACAGGGCCGCAGTGCAGCCGAGGAATTTGAACTGGATGGTGTACGCTTCCCTGCTGGTACGCTGTTCCTGATGAGCCAGTGGGTGACGCATCGCATGCCGGAACTCTGGGGAGACCCGGAAGTGTTTCGTCCCGAACGCTGGGACCCGGCAAACGACCAAAAGATACCGCAGGGCGCCTACTTCCCATTCGGAGCTGGGCCACGCATCTGTATTGGTATGCCATTTGCGCAACTTGAGGCCAAGCTTATACTCGCGACAATTCTACAAAAGTACACGCCACGTACCGTACCAGGATATCGAGCCGAGATTCGACCATTGATTACATTACGGCCAAAAGAGAACCTGCATATGACGCTATTGCCAACAGCAACGGATGCCGCATCTACATCCTCATGGGAGAATGTTTTGCGCGTTCCGTATGCATCTCAGAACGAGGCCGCAGCAAACCGGCAGGGCTGTCGCAATGCTTTTGGGCCGCTCTTCGATTTGTTGCAATTGTAGGGGTTTAGTTATTGCTGTAAACACGGGTAGGGACCGATTTATCACATCCTTGTAGCACTTCGATTGCCGAGGAGGACGTGATAAATCGGTCCCTACCCGTGTTTATGAACATCACGTACCCGAAACCAGATATCGGCGAGAATGACGATTGCCAGCATGAAAACGGGGATAGCGATGCGTAGCCACGGTAGAGAGGTGAGTGCGGTTGAGTTTTGATGCAGATCGTCAAGAATCATGCTGGCGCCAGTCCAAGCTAAGACGAGCGCGGCGGCATCTAAAAGGATGGTAAGTTTTCCTACAACCTCCGAGATAAGCGCACTGCCAAAGAAGAGAATTGCGATACTAACGAGTAGACCGACAACTAAAAGTGGAATGTCACCATTGGCTATTGCACCAACAGCCAGAATGTTGTCCAGGCTCATTGTTACATCGGCGACAAGAATCGTGAGCATGGCTGTAATCAGTCCCTGCTGTACACGTACAGGAGTATTCGGTGTATTCTGCTCCTCGGTCTCAGCGTCTTTACTTTTGCGTTCGGCTAGCAGGCGTATGGCGATTATGAGCAACACTATGGCACCGGCGGTTTGAAGCCATGGTAGGTTAAGTAGTACAGTGGAGAGGAGCGAGAAGACGATGCGCAGGAGAATCGCGACGGCACCACCGAGCAGAATTGCAAGCCAACGCTGACGACGTGGTAAGCCAGCAGCAGCAACACCAATGACAAGGGCGTTGTCACCGCTAAGTAGCAGGTCAACCAGAATGATGCTGCCAATCGCGCCTAAAAGCACAAGCACAGTTTATAGCTCCTCTACTACTTTTTTATGTCCTATCTTATACTATACGCAGGTTTTTGTGTGATATCAAATGGATGCTATTATTTACTACAACAACGAGGAACTCCATGCGCGGAAATTTGAGGAGGGAAAACGAGCAAAAACAATTCGCATGGTTCAAAAATGTTTGTATCACCATGCGAATTGTATT
>CAXTUE010000354.1:0-5633 GCA_964247355.1 uncultured Ktedonobacteraceae bacterium
TAACGCTTGATTAACAGTCCAAAGACGGTCGACACACATCGCACCCACGTCATGGACAAGCTCAATCTGCACAGCCGCGCCGAACTGGTAAAATATGCCATGCGCCGTGGACTCTTGGAAGACTAGGGAAAAGAAACACACGCCTCGCATTAGATGCGAGGCGTGTGTTTTTTCTCACAGAATTTATTCGTTGTCGGCATCAAAATCAATAGTGGGATCACCTTCTTCCGCGAAATATTCGTCACTATAGAAACCGACATCCTTGCCAACGTAGACGCTGACAAGAAAATCATCACGCGGCATATCTGCTGAGAGTACCAGGTCTTCGTCGATCTGCTCGATAAGTTTTGTGAGGTCCGCCTCCTCCAGCTCCCGTTCTAAAATAAGTGTGCCATGCACTGCCGTTGTGGTGAAATGAATATCGACCGTCCCAAGACGATTGTTGCTTTGCAGGTTGCTACCCTGCATAATGTAGTATCCCTCAGAATGTGGTGTACGAAAGTGTCGCTCAAAATGAATATCATCCATGCGCTGCGTATGTACGTGGCAAACGAAAAGCCACGTGCTCCTTTCTCAATTGTTTCCCTGAAAGCCTCTCGCGTAGTGTCCAGATATGTTTGTGCGCCATCCAGTCTCACAAATACACCCGCATTATATCATAATCGTCTTCGCGACACGCTTTCCAAACGGCTTAGAGAAACTTCAGAGAATTGCGCACAGCAGAGAACACAACGCTTTCTTCGTCAGTATAAACATTCTGTGGTGCCATCTGGGTCAGAACATACGTACGATTGCCATGTGTAGCCGCAAGCATTGTTGTCGTGTAGTTCGCACCGTCTTGCTGCACATTTCCCTGCATCTGTTGCCACGAGAGACCAGCAAAAGAGGTGGTTCCTAGCGGTTTTATAGCCGTCATACCACTTTTTTTAGCTACCTGCTGTACATAGGTTGCGGCATCGCTTGTATCGTTCGCGGCCTGAATTTTTACTTGA
The DNA here is from genome assembly GCA_964247355.1 of uncultured Ktedonobacteraceae bacterium. GTDB lineage: Bacteria > Chloroflexota > Ktedonobacteria > Ktedonobacterales > Ktedonobacteraceae > JBBQVS01. Next base: position 993 of record CAXTUE010000354.1, read on the forward strand.
GCCGTATGGCTACTATCAGCAAAAAGAGCACTCGTTGGAGTTCGTTGCACTGTCCAGCTAGTGGGATACGACAATGCCACGCCTAAGCCTGCATCGTTGAAGTCCTGCATTGGTTGAGTAACTGGTGAAACGCTAAATGGCTGGGCAAGCAAAACCCATGCTCCACCACCAAGTACAAGTATGCCCAGGAGTGCCAACAAAATGATGAACGGAATAGGACTCTTCCGGCTTCTCGACACCTGTGAAGCGAGGGTAGGAGAAACACGCCTCTCTTGCACTGAAGATGTGACAGACGCTCGCCCGCGCTGCACAGTTGAGGAGGCCACAGGCTTTGGTGACAGGCTCACATCAGGTACAGGAGTATTAGCACGATTCTGCTGTCTATATCGCTCAGACTCTGCAGGTAGCGCAGGAAAAGGAGTGTCACGGTGAACAGGATGTGATCGAGCCTGTTGAGCAGTCTGTACATGATTTGGCATAGGAGTGGTATCAAGATGCTCTACATCATTTCGCGATATATCGCCCTCTTGCTGAGATATATGTTCTTTTACCGGCTGATCCAGCATCTCAAGCGAAGACGTTGGAGCATCCTCGATACTCCGCTCATTATGCTCTGGTGTCTCAAGCGGTGAGGTTGGAGCGTCTTCCACATTGCGCTTCACTGGCTCGGTCGCGCTCTCCGGCAAGGGAGTTGGTGGGTTATCCTGCTCCCATACTTTGACACGTAGTTCACGCTCAGATGGAGTTGTGCTTGCCAACACATTTTGTACAGGTTGGTGCTCCTGCCGCACCACATGCTTATCCTCTTTTGAGGTTGATGCCTCTTTGACAGAGACGTGAGTGATAGGAGCGGGCCAGGCGACAGGAGCAGAGGAAAGTTCCTCTTGAGCAATACGCCGCGTTGTACGTTGTCGTGGCTGTTGTACCCTCTGCTCTCGTAGTGCAGGCTTCTCTGGAGGCCAGTGTACCATCTGTTCACGCAAGACCGGTTTTTCGGCGTCTTTATGTATCGACGATACATTCGTATTGGCAGCAGACAGCGATTGCGCGCTGAAAGGATGAGATGGGACAAGCGTTCCGCAATTGTTACAAAAGTGTGCATCATCTCTGGGCAAATCCTGCCCACAATTGGTACATGCTATTGCCAAGAGATTGCTCCTAGGTTTAATTCACACAAAAACTATTGCACTACAGTAGCGCAAAAATATGCTTAGGTCAAGAGAGGTGATACTCGCTAGTACATATTATTTCTATTTCAGTACAAGTAACGCTTCACGCTCTGCTTGTGTTTCGAGAATGTTCTGGTTTTTCACAAGCTCAACCAATTTCTTGCGTCCCTTTGGGCTACCAATCATCAGCACACCGACGAGTTTGTTGTCGCGGAAGAATAGTTTGCGATAATTCTCATTGCCTTTTTCCCCTGGCTCACGCCGGGAGAGCGTCTTTATTTCCGGGTTGGCAGACTCGGTGGTGCCAACAACAGCTATGTTTACATCGAAGAGTGGACTTGTATAGGTTGGCACATCGATATACGCCTCGTGCCCTCCTACCATATTTACACCTGCGATACGTCCATGAGCCATCGCATTATCCCATGTACCCATTGTATGATGCAGACCAAGAGTTGGATCGAAGAACTCGGCCACATCGCCTGCTGCATATACACCAGAGACGTTCGTTTCCAGGTATTCGTTGACCATAATACCCGTACGTATTTCCACAGGTGTGCCAGAAAGCATCTGCGTATTAAGCGTGATACCAAGACCAACACCGATCATGTCCGCTTGAATCTCACGTCCTTGTTTGGTCTTGACATAGGTCGGCACACCATTTTTTGGCACAACCGCCTCAATTTCGTCGCCGTGAATCACGTTCACGCCAAACTTTTTCGCGATATTATCCACCACCTCTCCACCTTCGGGGTCCAGCGCATTACGCAACCAGTAGGGACCACGCATAATCCAGGTCGTGTCAAGTTTGCGGACCGCGAAGCCATCGCATAGCTCATAAGAAATAAAACTGCCGCCATAGGCAACAGCTGTGCGCGACTCTAGCATTTTTGAGACAATAGTTTTTGTATCGTCAAGCGTGACAAAATTGTAAATATGGCTAACATCTTTGGCACCCGGCGCACGTAGCGGATTAGCCCATCCTCCAGTAGCTATAAGAAGCGCGTCGTAGGGTAGTTGCTGGCCTTTGTTTGTAACGACAATCCGCTCATCTGTGGAAATGCGCTCGACAAGCGTCTCTGTAAGTAACTCAATGTTGCGCTGCTCGTGCCATGCAAAATCGCGTATCATGACCTTCTGCTCTACAATCACGCCCTGTAAAAAGCGTGGTAGCGAGACACGGTTATAAAGAGGGTAGGCTTCATTGGTGATCAGTTGAATACTGCAATTCGCATCGTTCTTGCGGAGCGTCTCGGCGGCTGTCGTCCCTGCAACCCCATTCCCAATAATTATATAGCGTTTCTCATGTGTAGCCAACGTACGGCTCTCCTTCTCTATCGTCACAAAAATATATCTTTATGTTGTATGATGCCTGAATATAAAGAAATCTTAGCACAGTTTTTACGAGAATGCTATAGATGGGTTCATGGTACACTTCCTGCAAGAGATTTTCAATGAACATGACCGTTCCTCTCCTTTGCATACAAAGGCTTCTTTGAGAAAAGCTAAGCAGGAGCAGAAATTCTACAGCAGTATACTAACAGCAAAAAGGAAGAACGAATGCGTATAGCTCTACTAGCAGATATTCATGGCAATCTCGTTGCTCTCGAAACGGTCTTACAGGAGATAGCAAGGGAATCTGTTGACAAGATTATTTGTTTGGGAGACGTAGCAGTTCTCGGTCCACAACCACATGAGGTGGTTGATCGCTTACGTCAATTAGAGTGTCCAGTGATTCTTGGCAACACAGATGCCTGGCTTTTGGCTCCTCCGAAAACAAAAATCTTGAACAATGAAATATTTCGCACCATCACGTCTTGGTGTGCGGAGCAAATGACTTCAGAAGACCAAAGCTATCTACACACGTTCTCGCCTCTGCTTGAACTCCCTCTTGATAAAGAGAGAAAACTTTTATGCTATCACGGCTCTCCCCGTTCCTTCGATGATGTCATTGCGGCTATCACTTCTGATATAGAGGTAAAACGAATGCTTGATGGCTCGATGGCAGCAGTGATGGTCGGAGGTCATACCCATATTCAAATGATTCGTCGATATGAAGACGCGTATTTGGTCAATGTCGGTAGTGTTGGATTACCAGGAGTCAACGCTGGCAGTCCTGAGCTACCTAAAAATCATCACGTTCACTGGGCAGAATATGGTATGCTCAGCATTGAATCTGGACGCTTAAGCATTGATCTACGTCGCACTCCACTAGATATGGTTTCTGTTTTCCATACTGGAACGAGTTCTAACATGCCTCATACAGAGTGGTGGCTACAGACATGGGAAAATAACTGAGATGAGAGTATCACTACAAGAGCGCACATTGCCCGTTGGCAACATTGTTGGCATTAATGGCTATAAAGTAAACAAGGCAACGCTCAAAAAAAGCATTGAAGACGAGGGTTACACGGTTAACGAAACGCCTCACTTTTTTGTCGTGATACGCTCTACATTCCCTTCTGTAATTGTGATACACTGGTTCGCGCCAACAGAGCTAGACTCTCGTTTAGGGGATTATATACTACAAGAGCTGAAGCCACTTGGCGCACTAACAGATGTAGAAGATTTCGACGCTATCTTTGGGGCGGTCGTCGGTTCTCTTTATCCTCATGAAGCAAATCAGGCATGGTACCTCTACACAAAAAATACGTTTCGACAATTGCAGCACCTAACGTATAACACATCTCCACTCGCTCCAGCCTCTACACTTGAGACGTTCGCGCAACTCTACCGACGCGTATTTGCGTTACACGTCGGCGAAACCTTTCTTGATGCCGGCTGTTCCTCTGGTTTTTTACCGTTGCTCATGGCTGCACGAAATCCCTCGCTCTCTACCATTACAGGCATCGACATTCGGCCTGACCCCTTTGGCACGGCAAGGGAATTAGCAGAGGAACATAATCTCAAAAACGTTCAATTTATACAGGCAAACTTGCTAGATAACACGTTCTGTAGCTTAGGTCATTTTGATACAGTGACGCTCCTACACGTGCTTGAGCATTTTTCCGAACAGGATATGTACACAGTGCTAACAAACCTGCTCTCAGTGACGGCTCAACGCCTCATTATCGCCGTGCCCTACGAGGAAACACCCCAAACAGTGTATGGTCATGAGCAAACATTTTCGCAAGCCAAACTAGAAGGTGTTGGTCATTGGTGCATTGAGCAATGGGACGGTAAAGGTATGATGTTGTACGAGGATTGTGCAGATGGGCTGCTTGTGATAGAGCGTACAAAATAAATACAGGTATACTTTTATTTAGGGATGGGTACGCAGCAATATTCGCTATCCACAACTCATCGTCGAGGTTCTCTCGGAGGACTCTACTGCTGATTTTGATCGCACTGGCAAGTTTGAAATGTATAAACAATGCCCCACTTTGGAAACCTATGTGCTACTTTCGCAAAGAGCAACAGTAGCCGAGGTATACCGTCGAGAGACAGGTTGGCAACAAGAACTCTATCAAGG
>CAXTUE010000355.1:0-254 GCA_964247355.1 uncultured Ktedonobacteraceae bacterium
TTTGTAGTTGCTCACGCTCACGTGGGCTATCTGGAATATGTATCTGAGCCATATATCTACCCCCATGTCATGAATCCAGTAGCATAGAAGGCCCATAGCATCACTATAACGGTTGCTTTTTTAGAAATAGGACCATGAGAAGCCATTGATGCTACAACGACAACATTCCAATTGGAGTATAGTATCAGGCATTATTACAAGTCAAGGAATGACAAGTCGGCGTCTGTAAGTTTTACAACAGTTTTACTTTTGCA
>CAXTUE010000355.1:264-5620 GCA_964247355.1 uncultured Ktedonobacteraceae bacterium
TAGTTCACCAGTATCAAGCCAGTATGCCCGTGTCACTGCCGTACCATCAGTAAGATGAAAGGCAATGAAGTAACGCTTAGTGCCACCACCTTGCTGATTTTGATTAACAGAAGCATCCAAAATCATAGTAACTAGAGACTTCACTTGCTCCATGTTTTTGATTGCTCCCAATTCAGTAATACCATCCTGATCACTTACTATTCCTATGTATTGGACCTTCCCTTCAATATCAAGAAGATCACTCCCTTTTTTAGCATGAGGATTCGTGTCAGCTTCGTAGAGAGTAAAGGCATTATTTTGCTGTGCTGCAAGTCGAGTAGCAGGATTGTAACCCTTTACGGTATACACCTTTGTTCCAGCATCGAGGGCTGCCGCATCTCCATCCTTGCTTTGATAATTTGGATCATGTACATTACCCTCTAACTTGAAGTTTACTGTAGCGAACACTCCTCCAAGATCATCCTGTATTAAAGACCGTCCTGTTTGTGTCGGTGCAACAAGATAGGTAATGCCGCCAAAGCGGATAAAGTTCACCCAATCAATTGAACTACCTGAAGTGTTTAGTGAGGATGATTTATTTGCAGGGAAAGCGCAGCTTACAAGCACAAGAGTAGTTAGCACAATGACGAACGAGGTCTGTAGTAACCGTTTGCTTCTCATGATATTTTTCATAGTGCTACTCCCCTACCATAGAATGTTACTTACTACTCCACTCGACAAAATACAGCTTTCAGATACGCGGTCTCTGGCATGGCAAGATTGATTGGATGATCGACGCCGTGTGTATAGCTTTCAAGGAGTTGCACAGAATGCTGGAAACGCTGTGCGCTCTGTGAGATTACGCCTAAAAGATCGTCCATTCCGACAACGCCTGAGCATGAGCAGGTGAGCAGAATACCTCCTGGTCGCAATGCCTGCATGCCTAACGTATTCAAACGCCGATACGCCTTAAGTGCATTGTTACGTGTGCTCTGTGTTTTGGCGAATGCTGGCGGGTCCAGCACCACAACATCAAACTGTTCATCACGTGCTACCGCATCCTCAAGATATGTAAAAACATCGGCTATATGAAATTCATAGTCGTCGGGATTGAGATTGTTTAGTTCAAAATTCTCGCGCGATGCCTCTATTGCGGGCGCAGAGATATCAACGCTGGTTACGTGTGTATTCTTGCTTGTGAGCGCGGCATACAGCGAGAAACCGCCTGTATAGCTGAAGCAGTTGAGGATACGCTTACCTTGCGCATACTTCCGCAATGACTCGCGTTTATCGCGCTGGTCGAGAAAAAAGCCTGTTTTTTGCCCTTGCCACGGGTCAACATGAAACTGTATTCCATTCTCACGTATAAGCACATGCTCCGGTACTTCACCTGCTACCGCTACAGGCTCTTCAACCTCCAAACCCTCGCGACGCCGTGATGCGCTATCGTTGCGCAACAGGATACCGCTCACTCCTGTCTCCTGTAGTAAAGCCTCGGTTATCAATGGCCGTAGCCGCTCCATACCAGCCGTATGTATCTGCATCACGAGAATGTCCGCGAAACGGTCTACCACAAGTCCTGGCAAGCCATCGCCCTCAGAATGAATGAGACGATAGGCGTCCGTTTGTTCGGGCAAGAAAACACGACGCAGTTCTACCGCTCGGCGCACACGGTCTCGTACAAACTCGGCATCTATTGCCTCTTCGGGATTGCGTGTTAATATGCGGATAGCGATATCGGTCTGGGGATTATAGTAACCGCGCGCGACAAATTGTCCCTTGGAGGACTTCACATCGACAAGGCCACCCACTTCTATCCAGCGTGGCGGTTGTTGTAGCGCACCCGAAAAAATCCATGCATGACCAGTAGCCAGACTTTCTTCTTTGTATGGTTTTAAGCTGGCAGAGGGGTAATTGATAGCCACAGTAAGCTCTTTCTCAGTATATCAACTTGTATTTCTTTAATGAACTTATTCTTTATAGTATGTCATACCAGAGAAAGCAAAAGTAGCAAGCGTCTCTCCTCGGAACTAGAGGAGAGACGCTTGCTATTCTCACAAGTGTTACGACAAATACCTATTTTTGATAGGTGATTGCAGCCATAACTGGGTCGGTATGATGCTCAGCCATGCGGATTTCGGCCTTCCGCAGATTGTTCGCGCTATTAATAAGCGCGATATGCGTGAATGCCTGTGGATAGTTGCCAAGTGAGCCTGTGCCCTTTGGGTCGATCTCTTCGGAGAACAGGCCCAGTCGACCAGAGTAACTCAAGACTCGTTCGTAAAGCGAGCGTGCCTCGGAGACGCGTCCCTGCATCGCCAGATTATCTACCAACCAGAGCGTACAAATTGTAAATGTACCCTCACCACCAGACAGGCCGTCGTCGGTTTCCTCAGCATGATACCGGTAGACGAAGCCTTGCTTATTGGTGAGGTTTTCCATAATACGGTCGACAGTTGAGCGCATGCGTGGGTCGTCAGGTGCGATAAAACCGACGAGCGGCAATAACAGGTTTGAAGCATCTAACGCGTTGTCATCGTATGACTGCGTAAAGGCTCCGATTGTAGTGTTATAGCCGTGCGTCAGGATATCGGCCCGAATCTGGTCGCGCACCATACGCCAGCGCGGGAGGTCTGCCTCAAGTTGTAACTGTTCTGCTGCTTTGATGCCACGATCAAGCGCGACCCAGCACATGACCTTTGAGTAGACGAAGTGACGCATGCCACCACGTACCTCCCAGATGCCATTATCGGTTTCATGCCAGTGGGCGCAAACATGCTCGACCAGCATAGACATCATCGACCATAGCGGCCCTTCAAGCTTCTCGTTATACCGCTCAAAGCCGCCCTGACGACGATAGATGTGAATACAGTCAAGCACCTCACCGAATACGTCGAGTTGCTTCTGATCCGCCGCACCATTACCAATACGAACGGGACGCGAACTACAGTAGCCATCCAGATGCGATAGCTCTTGTTCTGCTAGATCGCGCTCGCCGCGAATACCGTACATGATTTGCAGGTCTTCACCATTTGCATAGGAGAGGCGACGTAACCAGTGCGTAAATGCCCTGGCCTCGTCCGTAAAGCCAAGTACGTTGAGCGCGTAGAGCGTAAAGGTTGCATCGCGTAACCATGTAAAACGATAGTCCCAGTTACGCACACCACCAATATCTTCCGGCAAAGATGTAGTAGGGGCGGCAACAATTGCACCGGTGGGCGCGTATGTCATCATTTTCAATGCGAGCGCGCTACGCTGCACCCATTCAAGATAAGGTCCTTGATAGGTACAATTAGCGAGCCACCTGCGCCAGCAATGGAGCGTTTGCGCTAACTCAGCGTCAAAGTTACGTTGATGCAGTTCCTGCTCTACCAGCCGACGGGCAGCAGAGGCACTACGTCCCATGCCAACCGCGAAAAGTAGACGTTCCCCTTCATGCAAAACAACCTGCGCAACAACCGTTGGATGCACTTCCCCTGCCTCTTGCGCTACATACATAGAAAACGAAGGGAGAAGATTTGCGCCCACGATTGCTAAACCGACATGCTGCTTGCCATCGGAAATGAGTGCTCCTATATTATCTGGCGCCAGTGAAACTTTACTGACCGACGCTGCATAATTCGGACTGACGCGCAGGTTCATCGTCACAGGCAGTTCACCATGCGTGCATTCCACAATACGGACAAGGCAATGGCAGGAACCATCGTCACGCGTCCACGTATTGTTGTTCATGCCGCGATAGGGCCATGCACTCAATGTTTCCACAGGCATGAAATCGGTCAACACCACTTCGCCGACGGTGCTGGCAAAACGTGTCTGCAAAACGTTGCTTCCACGCAAATAGCGTTGAAAGCCTGGAATAGTAGTATCCGTGGGAGCTATCTGAAAGTACCCCCCACGGTCCGCATCTAAAAGACGGCAGAAGATAGCAGGGCTATCGAAATCAGGGAGACAACCCCAATCTACCGAGCCGTCGGGTGCAATAAGCACCGTTGAATGACAATCGCCAATCACGCCGTAAGAATTGATTGGCTGATACATGCGATTCTTGTCGTTCATCCCAACCATGACACAACACTCTCTGTGAGAACTAAAAAACAAAAATTAGGACGTGCTGAGAAGAGTTTAGAAAATTCTTAAGACACCTTAAAGGTGCCTTATAACAGAGATAAACGGAATAGTAATCAGAATAGTAACAGGATAACAGTACCAGTATATTTAGGTTATGTCCGCTTTACATAAGTGTCCATTTTAGAGAGAACAAGAAAAAATTGTCTGTATTCCATAGGCAAATAGACTCTTTTTGTGTTACCTTTATAGCGGAACTCTCATGCTAAAACTTTTATACTAAAAAGAACGTTTTTCGAGTACGAACGTCACTGGGTAAAATCTCACAATTAATCAACAGGAAGAGGAAGAGAAATTGGAGACACTGCAAAAAATGATTCGCCACCCTGCGGGACGCATTGGGCTAGTCGTCGGAGTAACACTTGGCTTTATCGCGGCCGTTATGGGTGAGGGAAGCAAAGGACTACTTTTCGCGGGCCTGTTTCGCTTTCTCGCGGGACGGTTTGGGCGGTAAGGAAGAAAGCGAGCGAGGAGACTGCAAGGGTCTCCCTTGCCCCTTTCTTAGAAGACATAGGTGTGTTCGACCTATAAGGAGTGTACCTGAAGGGTGGGGAAAAATCAAGGATTGTAAAGGATTTGTATGCCTCATCTACAATTTGCAGCATGGATGAACAGTTCGCCAGAAACTATCTATCAGGTGCTCACTGAGCTGAACCAATATACTTCCTGGCTACCAGCATCGGACTTGTATCGCGGGACAACGACGATATCGGATACTTCGCTACAGGTTGGTACCACATACGTAGACTCTGTAATTATGCGCGGCGAGGTGACAGAACTTGATCCATACTTCCATATCGCCTTTCGTCAAGTCGGACTGAGGAACATGCTGGAGATACGTATACGCTATACTTTGGAACCAAAAGAGAGCGGGACGCAGGTACACCGAGAAATAACGCTCTCTATAAGAGGCGTGATGCGCCTCTTTCAGCCGCTTCTCATACGTTCGATTAGCCGCGAGAATAACCGGATTATGGAGCAATTGAAGAAGTATGTAGAGACGCGATAAAAATTTCCTAGAGTGAAGATTGCTGCTATACAGAAATACGCATCCAGCCAGGAACACGCGCATTATACTCTGCGACATAAGCACTACGTTCTTCTGGATTCATCTTGTTCAGCATTGCTTGTCGATGACGTAGAAGGTCTTTCTGGCTTTTCGGCTCTCGCGAAGAGCGATGGTGATTGGTAAAAATGTTTGGGCTACAGAAGACATTGCGCTTTCGCCACGGTTCAGGAGCATCTTTTT
>CAXTUE010000356.1:0-5618 GCA_964247355.1 uncultured Ktedonobacteraceae bacterium
GGACTGCAAGAGGCTCCTTTATTAGTAGAACAAGAGAGAGTTCCAGTATTCGTGTCTATAGTGCGGAAAGCGTGTGCATCTCAGCGAGACGACGCTGTAAAAATGCTTGCTCGACTGCATTTTGTGTGAGGGTCAATGCTTGTTGATAAGCATGAGATGCAGCCTGCCAATCGCCAGCACGCCGAAGTAGATCGGCACGTGCCGCATGAAATAGATAGTATGTTTGTAGGTCTTTCTCAGTATGCAACTTTGCAAGCACATCTAGTCCTTGTTGTGGTGTGCTTGCCATAGCGAGTGCGACGGCCCAGTTTAGTTTGATGACAAGCGACAATGGATTTCTTTTGACGAGTTCTGCATACAGAAGAGAAATTTCGCACCAATCTGTTTTTTCAGCACACGGTGCCTCAGCATGTAAGGCCGCAATAGCCGCTTGAATTTGATACGAACTAGGACGAGAATATGCTAATGCTCTTTCTAAAAGCGCAATACCTTCTTCAATCTGGATTTTGTTCCATAAAGAACGGTCCTGCTCCTCCAAGACAACTATATCACCACTAGAATTTACTCTAGCGTTTCGGCGAGAGTCGTGAAGCAACATAAGTGCGAGTAAGCCAAACACCTCTGGCTCATGAGAAGGTATGGGTTCTGCCGCTAACAGCGTAACAAGAGCACGGGTCAAACGTATCGCTTCTGTACATAAGTCTTCGCGTATGAGCGTATTCCCTAAACTCGCGGTATAGCCAGCATTAAATATGAGATAGAGCACTGCTAAAACGCCATCAAGCCGTTCGGAAAGAGCCTCACGTGCAGGAATGCTATAAGGAATACCAGCATCGCGAATTTTGCGTTTTGCTCGTACCAGTCGTTGCGCCATCGTTGTTTCCGATACGAGAAATGCGCGAGCTATCTCAGGTGTTGTCATACCTCCTAGCGTGGAAAGCGTTAATGCAACTCGTGCTTCACTATTTAAGGCAGGATGACAGCAAGTAAAGATGAGTTTCAGACGATCATCGGGGAATGTTTCAGGTGAGGAGGGCACGAAGGGTTGTTGCTCAATCGCTGCTAGCACTTGCAGTTGTTCTTGTTTACTCGCTAAGACCGCTACACGCCGCAAACGATCAATCGCCTTATGACGTGCTGCCGTCAGTAACCACGCTGCTGGATTGTCAGGTATACCATCATGTCGCCAATGTTCCAGGGCAAGGATGAACGCTTCTTGCAACACATCCTCTGCAAGCTCAAAATCTTTGAGATTGCTGATGAGTGCTGCACGTACTCGTCCGGCATCCTGGCGAAACATGTCTTCTATCTGTCGGTGAACGTGTTGAACATTTGCTTCCATGCTCATCCATTACGCACATGATGTTGTCGCATAAGCAACAACATCATGCTCATTCTACACTCTAGTCCCATTCAACGATTGGACGGATTTCAATTGAGCCAACCTTCGCTCCTGGAATCTTGGCTGCAACTGCTATAGCCTCATCCAGGTCTTTACACTGTAACATATAATAACCACCCAATTGCTCTTTCGTTTCAGCGAAAGGACCATCAGTGGTCAATGTTTTGCCTTCTCGCACACGCACGGTAGTAGCCGCACTTGTCGGATGCAGAGCCTCGCCTCCTGGTAGCAAATACTCTGCTTCCTCCTTGCCAAAAGCATTATAAGCCACTATCTCAGCTTCCTGTTCTGCCTTGCTCATTGTTGCTGCTGCCGCTTCATTGCCGTAAATTAGTGCTAGATAACGCATGTTGTAAATCCTCCTGTATGCTTTTCTCTATTTTCTCCAGCAACTTTTTGTCGCTTTCATTAAGATGACGAATGAATTGTACCAGAATCGACATCGTTCAAGAACAAATTATCTATTTTTAGAACTTGACTTTCTCATTCATATGTTGCAAAATTTAAGCAAATGAAAATAATTTTCATTAACCCTTGTAGTGCCTTTCCCTGTATACGTCCTCTTCTTTGTTTTTCAGCAACTTATGCTCCCTATAAGATGAAAGCAGACAACACATGCATATTCCAGATGGCTATCTTAGTCCTATATTTTCGCTGGGCACAGGCATCATCACCGTGCCAGCGTGGGTGCAGGCGTCGAACAAAGTTCGCAAGGTGCTCAACAATCGCACCGTGCCACTGTTGGCAATCTTCGCGGCCTTTGCCTTTACGATCATGATGTTTAACATACCTGTTCCAGGTGGCACTACCGCACACGCTGTTGGTGGAACACTCATAGCCGTCGTGCTTGGACCGTGGGCCGCTATTCTCGGCGTCAGTACGGCATTGATCATTCAGGCCTTGTTCTTTGGCGATGGCGGCGTTCTCGCGATCTTTACAAATTGTCTCAACATGGGCATCATTCTTCCCTTTGTTGGCTACTACGCGTACAAGCTGATCGCAGGCAGTTCGCCTGTCCTCTCAACGCGCCGAGTATGGGCGGCTGGCATCGGCTCCTATATTGGTATCAGTGCCGCCGCGCTTGCTGTCGGCATCGAGCTTGGCTTACAACCATTGCTCTTCAGCCAGAACGGACATGCGCTCTACAGTCCTTACCAACTGAATGTCGCCATTCCTGCTATGCTGCTTTCACATATGCTGGGTGCCTCACTCGTAGAAGCACTCGTCACCGCGCTCGGTGTCGCATATATTCAGAAAAACCATCCATACTTCCTTACGTCGCTACGCACCGTGGTGACGGGACAAGAGGTGCCTGAAGGACAGGTACAGCGTACACCACTCTGGCAAATTTTCGCAGGTGTCATTGTCGCGACGGTTGTAGTGCTGTTCATAGCAGGGTTCATTACCGGTGGCGGCAACATTGGGCATCTCTTCGGTGCGGACTGGTCACAGGTGAGTTGGCCTGATGTGGGCGTTATGCTGCTCATTGTGCTGGGTATTGCTGTCGTACTCGTGCCTCTGACATGGTTTGTGCTACCTAAACGCTTAAAGGGAGTGGGTGCAGCATTTATGGCAATTGCGATCATCGCTCCACTTGGCCTGATTGCTCCCGGCTTTGCCTATGGTGAGGGGAGTGCTGACGATGTGAAAAAAGCCTTTGGCTATATTCCAGCAGGTTTGCGACAGCTATCAGGCTTTTTCAGCGCCCCACTGGCTGGCTACAACATGAATATACCGTTCTTCAGCGACTCAAATGCACCCCTATGGCATGCTGCTATTGGCTATGAGATTAGCGGTATTCTCGGTATCCTACTCATCGGTGGCATTGTATACGGGCTTTCCACTTTGCTACGCAGAACTGCCCCTAAAGCTTCTGTAGTTCCGGCAGTGAATGAGTCAAGACTCGTAGATGAATCAAGACCAGTGGAGAGACCAGTTTGAGTACAACAAGTACAGTAACCTCGCGCTCGGTTAAAAAGAAAGAGCGCAAGCGGCAATTCGGCTGGATAGAGGGCACAATCTCCGGTATTGCTGGCGCGATTGAGCAATCTGTGTTTACCGAGGAGCTAACCCGTGCCAACGGGTGGCTCCAGAGTCTCGACCCACGTGCCAAATTGGTCATGTTTCTTGCTACAGCACTTGCCGCAAGCCTGTCTAATTCGCTTGTGGCTCTGCTCGTATTCTATGTCGTGCTACTGCTTGTGGCGCGGCTGAGCAAGTTACCATTTGACTTTTTTGTGAAACGTGTGTGGCTGGGCATTCCCTTTTTCGCAGGTGTTGTCATCTTGCCTTCAATCTTTCTTACCCCTGGTGGACACCTCTTTGACATCGCTCTCGGTCCACTGCGTCTCGGCCCATCAACCGCAAGCCTACTAAGTGCCGCCGTGTTCATTATGCGCGTTGGCGATACAGTGTCGCTAGCCGTCCTGCTCATCCTGACAACGCCGTGGTCCGATATCTTGAAGAGCCTACAAGCATTTCGTGTGCCACAGGTCTTTATCTTGTTGCTCTCGATGACCTATCGCTACATTTTTCTGTTCCTCCATACTGCAAACGGTATGTTTGAAGCGCGCAAGAGCCGCACCGTGGGGCGCACAACAGGCAACGAGCAACGGAGTTGGATTGGCGGTTCAATGGGCAATTTGATGAACCGCTCCTTTAAAATGAGCAATGACGTATATGCGGCAATGGCCGCCCGTGGCTTTAATGGCGAGGTGCGTTCCTATAACGCGTACCACATGACAAGACGAGATTGGTTCGCACTTGTGGCAACATTCTGTGTCACACTTGCTGTGTTTCTACTGGGAAGGTTTCTACGATGAGTGAACTCACTCCCTCTTCGCAACAAGAAGAGATTATTTTTCATTTACGGAACGTGCGATACTCATATAGTGGACGACAACTCGCGCTCGATGGTATCGATCTGGATATCCGCCGTGGTGAACAGGTCGCGCTCCTCGGCGCAAATGGAAGCGGGAAATCAACATTGCTCAAGATGCTTGACGGCATCATTACTCCAACGGCTGGCACAATGCAAGCGATGGGACGCGACATAAGAGCAGTGACCACAGGTGAAGACGCCTTTAACTTTCATCGCGAGGTGGGACTTGTCTTTCAGGACCCGGATGTGCAACTCTTTAGTGCAACTGTATTCGATGATATTGCCTTTGGACCTCTGCAGCTCGGCTTGAGTCCAAATGAGGTAAAGGCGCGTTGTACCGAGGCACTTGAGGAGATGGAAATTAGACATCTTGCGCAACGAGCACCCTTTGAGCTATCGGGCGGCGAAAAGAAACGTGCCGCCATCGCCTCCGTGCTCTCACTACACCCTGACGTGATACTGCTCGATGAGCCAACCGCCGCCCTCGACCCGCGCACAAAATGGTTGCTCGTCAATCTCATTCACAATCTGGGTCACTCTGGCAAAACAATTATTACTACTACCCATGAACTTGAAATCGTGCCGGTCATCGCCACAAGAGTTATCGTGATTGGCGAAGAGCGACGTATACTGGCCGATGGCACACCCAAAGAAATTTTGAGCGACCGGGACCTGCTCATTCGCGCCAACCTGATACATGCTCAACTGCATGAAAACTTGCTTTCCCATTCAATGAGTAGTCAAATTGCCAACGTCTCTCCTGCATTGCCATCGTCATGATACACTCTTACTGTTTCACAAATTTAGGGGGATAGAGAGAATGGATTCTCATCATAGCGGTAAAACCAGTAGTTTACTTCACCGGCATGGCTATCGAATCACGCCGCAACGTTACATGGTACTGAACGTTATTCAGGAGGCAAACACTCATATCAATCTTGAGCAGATTACCGAACGAGTGCAGGAACGCAACCCGCACGTCAGCCTCTCGACAATTTATCGTACGCTAGAATTGTTGAAAGAGCTAGAACTCATCCTGGAAACTCATCTTCCTGGTGAGCCTCCACACTACGAAATACTACAAAGCAAGACGCATCACCATCTCGTCTGCAAAAACTGTCGTAATGTCGTACACCTCGACGAAGCACTACTGGGCGACCTACATGACCAATTGCAAACGCAGTACCAGTATCACGACCTCGCGCTCTCTTTGCAAGCATCTGGCTATTGCAATACATGTTGGCAGTCGATGAACAATATGTAACACAAAAGCTATAGTCAATGAATTGCCCAATACGGACGCCGTAAACGTGGTCTCTACGAAACCTCTGGTTT
>CAXTUE010000357.1:0-5607 GCA_964247355.1 uncultured Ktedonobacteraceae bacterium
GTGAAGAACGCGGCTTCGCAAGATTGAAAGACAATGTGGGTGGTACCACGGGAGTAAATATATTTGCCCTCGTCCCTGATATAGGGAACGAGGGCTTTT
Organism: uncultured Ktedonobacteraceae bacterium; assembly: GCA_964247355.1. GTDB lineage: Bacteria > Chloroflexota > Ktedonobacteria > Ktedonobacterales > Ktedonobacteraceae > JBBQVS01. Next base: position 100 of record CAXTUE010000357.1, read on the forward strand.
TTTATTGGGAAACAACCTATGACGCTATAAAGGAGAACGCGCATGATAACTGTTTCTATCGTCAATGTAACGAGCTATACGGCTCTGGAATTACTGCGTTTACTCGCGCACCATCCAGAGTTTATCGTGACATCTGTAACGGGACGCAGTGCTGTGGGCAAGCGTCTGGGCGATGTGTTTCCACCGCTAAACGTGTTTCCATTCGCGATTGACCCAACGCTCATTATTACGGAGGAAGCGGCAATAACGGACCTTGCGTTTGTCTGTTTGCCACATGCAGCGGCGGCGGATGCAGTTCTTAAGCTCCTTGAGCATGGAACAAAGGTAGTCGATTTATCAGCAGACTTCCGCCTACATGATGCGCAAACATACGAGGAGTGGTACAAACATACACATCCCGCTCCTGCGCTTTTAGAGACAACTCCGTACGGCTTATGCGAGTTTCACCGGATGCAGACTACAAATACATCTCTGGTTGCCAATCCAGGATGCCATGCAACGGCTGCTATCCTGGCATTGCTACCGGCTGTTGCGGCAGGAATTACTCAACCTGGAATTATTATTGATAGTAAGACTGGTGTGAGTGGTGCTGGCCGTACCCCTTCACTTACAACGCTTTATGACGAGGTAAATGAAAACATCAATGCTTACAGTATTCATGGACACCGGCATTTAGCTGAGATTTTGCAAGAGTTAACCGAGGTCCTACCTGGTGATAAGCACTTGGCGCAAGAGCAACTGCGAGTGACGTTCTTACCGCATCTTGTACCAATGACGCGTGGCATTCTGACGACGTGTTATGCCGATTTGAAGCAGAACGGATTGACAACAGAAGATGTGCGCGAACTGTACGAAAAACAGTATGCAAGCGAGCCATTTGTGCATGTTGTACACGAATCGCCACATACGAAGTGGAGTTATGGTACCAATTCCTGCTTCATTTCTCCCTTTGTGGATGAACGCACACAGAGACTCATTGTGATTTCATGCCTTGATAATCTTGTCAAAGGTGCGTCGGGGCAGGCAATACAGAACGCAAATATTCTTTATGGTTTACCGGAAACAACTGGATTGACGGCCTTAGCTGTCTATCCGTAATGGAAGAGGAAATTTCTTCATGGCGATTAGTTTTTCATTGACGCCGGAGGGCGATATTATTAACGATCAACATCTTATTGCGCAGGTGCTGAGCGAGGCATTGCCGTACATTGACTTTTTGAAAGGCAAGACGCTCGTGATAAAATTGGGGGGCAGTACACTTGAGCATCAAGAGTCGGTGTTGCAAGATATTGTGTGGTTGCAAAAGCTTGGTATTCGTCCCGTACTCGTGCATGGAGGCGGCCCATACATCAATGAGTGGCTCGACAAACTGCACCTGCCCACACGTTTTGAGAATGGCTTACGTGTGACTGATGCACCGACGCTCGAAGTTGTGCGTATGGTGTTGCTTGGTCAGGTTAATCAGGGACTGGTCTTAATGGCTTCACATATGGGTGGCAAGGCTATTGGACTCAGTGGAACGGATGGGAATATGGTACGGGCGCGGATTGCAGATGAACGTCTGGGCTTCGTGGGTGAGGTCGAGTCTGTTGATCCGACGGCGGTCCAGGCACTCATCGAGCAGGATTATATTCCAGTTATTGCTCCGCTGGGTGAAGGACCAGATGGTACATGTTTGAATATCAATGCAGACCTTGTGGCATCACATCTTGCAAGTGCGCTCAATGCTGAAAAACTGATCTTTCTAAGTAACGTGGTTGGCATCAAACATGCTGACGGCTCGCTCATCTCGGAATTAAGCGAACATGAGGCAAAGCAATTAATCGAAGATGGTACCATTTCCGGCGGCATGATTCCAAAAGTGGTGGCCTGTCTGGATGCATTGACAATTGTGTCGCGTGTACATATTGTCGATGGGCGCGAGAAGCATGTGCTGTTGCGTGAGTTGTTCACTGAGCAAGGTGCTGGCACGATGATCGTTCGCTGAGAGGATAGAGAGAGAAAACATGAAGAAACGCGTAGAGCGTTTGCGTGGTATGCATGATGCATTACCGGAGACGAAGCATAACCAGCGTTGGATAACAGACCGTTTGACTGCTATAGCGGCACAGGCGAGCTATGCCTTAATAGACACTCCGATCCTTGAACAAAGCGATTTGTTTCAAGCGAGCTTTGGACAGGAGTTATGGCAAAACCTCTATGCGTTTCGACTCCACCATCGCGATCTCTGTTTGCGCCCAGAATATACGGCTTCGATTTGTCGCCTCTACCTCGACTCGTATCAGCGACAACCGTTGCCCCTGCGATTTCAATATGTGGGGCCAATCTTTCGCTACGAAGCACCTGGACGGGGACGCTATCGACAGCATACGCAATTTGGTATCGAGCTATTTGGGGGACATGCAGCGTCGGCGGACGCTGAGATGGTGCAACTTGCATGTGATGTGTTGCAGAAACTGCACATTGCAGAGTACCGTCTGGAACTGGGACATATCGGAGTCGCGAGTGGCTTTATCAACCGTCTGCACCTCGACGATCAGGCCGCGCGCCTTCTCCTTAGCTTAATGGAGCAAATTAGCCGCTCAGAAGAGGGAGAGAAGTTCGCACAAGCACGGCTTGAAGCCCTTTATCCCCTCGAAGGTAGGGGCCAATTTATTGCGTCCTCGTTGGATACCAGTAACGAAGATGCCAACACTCCTACTCCAACGCAGGACTCCCGCTATATCACATCGTTATTAAGCAGTATCAGTATTCCTTTCAACGATGAGGATGCACGCAGCGAGGTGGTTGAACGCTTTCTATGGAAAATGGAGCGAGGTGAGCAGCGCCGTCAAATTCTTTTTGCGTTGGATTTCTTACGCGAACTACATACTATTTCAGGGCCACCGCCGAATGTATTTAATGCTCTGCAAGACTTACTACAACGCTATCAACTTGATATTGAGCCGTTGCAAGAGCTGCGCCAACTCGTCAACATTCTTGAACAGGGGGGCGTACCACGAGAACATATCATCCTTAATCTCTCGCTGGGAAGAGGAGTGAGCTACTACACAGGACTGGTATTCGAGATACACGCAAAAGACGCAGAGGGCTTTGACGCACAGCTTTGTGGTGGTGGTCGTTATGATCGTTTGATGCGCGCCGTTGGCAGTACGCGTGACGTGAGCGCGTGTGGTTTCGCCTTTGGGGTTGAACGTCTTCTTACGCTTGTGCCTAAAGACGAATTGCCGTCAATACAGACCGCGCAAGCGTATGTGATTCCGGTGAGCGTGGAAGAGATGCCATATGCACTGCGTATAGCTCATATAGCACGTTCCTCTGGTATGTCTGTGGAGCTTGATGTAACTGGAAACGGTGTAAGTTCTGGCTTAAAGCAGGCATCAAGGAAAAATATTCCGTTTGCATTGATCGTAGGTGAAGACGAGCGGCAAAAAAATGTTGTGACGGTACATAATCTTACGACGGGAAAAGAGCAGATTGTAAGCAGTGAGTCGCTTGCGCAAGATATGAAAGAGGTGCAGATGTGAGTGGAGCAGCAAAAGTACGTCTGGCTCTTCCTGGCAAGGGAGCATTAGAGGCCACAACACAAAATTTTCTTGCCGAATGTGGCATGAAGGTTAATAGAAGTAATCCACGTCAATATTTAGCACGCATCAAAAGTATGCCAAATGTAGAGGTTGTGTTTCAACGTGCCGCAGACATTCCGCTACTTGTCCAGAGCGGTGATGCAACGCTTGGTATTACAGGATACGACATTCTGGCCGAGCATCGTGGCTACGGAACCGAGCGAGATGACGACGACACTATAGCAGAAGACCTAATCGTGTTGGAGCGTAATCTTGGCTATGGAGCATGTCGCCTAGTTGTCGCTGTGCCTGAGACGTGGATTGATGTCAGCAACTGCGCCGACCTCTGGCACCTCTCCGGCTACTATCTCGCGCATAAAGGACGAGGACTTCGTATAGCCACGAAGTATCCGATTCTGACGAATCACTTCCTGCGTAAGCACAATATCACCCACGTCAAAATCTTCTCGCCACACGGCGCGCTAGAGGCCGCGCCTTTAACTGATACCGCAGATTTGATCGTTGACCTCGTTGAAACAGGAACAACGCTACGCGAGAATCGCCTGAAGCTGATTGCCGATGGTACCGTATTGGACTCACAATCCTGCCTCATGGCGAATGCGCGCCAACTGGTAGAGGATACATCAGCCCTCAAAGTAGCGGAAACGTTTCTCGAATTGATCGAGGCGCGAACTCAGGCAAGAGAACGTTCTCTGCTTACCGCACAGGTGAGGGTGGAGAGTCAAGAAGCAATTCAGCGTATCTCTGACAAACTGCAAGAACACTTGAAAACACGTAGCTCTAATGCCGAATTACGTATCACAATCTCTGAGATCGCAACGTCAGCAAGTCCTGAATGGTATACCATTTCTGGAGTAGTGCGTTTAGGTGGAACAGCTTTTGAATTGCTCGAAACAGTAGCTTTCCTTCGGAGTATCGGAGCTATCAATATCAGCGTCACACCCCTTACCTATCGTTTCGATGAAGCATCCAGCAGTGTACGTAGTTTACACGAGCGTCTGAAAAGGGTAACACGTTGAATAGTAAGAAGCTAATTATTTTTGATCTTGACGGCGTTATCACCAGTGAGGAAGCATACTGGGATACAGCAGGCTTGGTCATTCACGAGCTACTTTATAGTCCGCGCTACTGGAATATTGAGAATTCGACGGCAGCGTACCAACCTGTGACAACAGCAGAGGCAAGTCGTGCAACCAGTCGCAGTATACTTCCAGAAGCAGGAATTGTCGGCTTTAAGTCGAGGGCGGTCAACTCGAACTGGGACACCTGCTATTGCGGCTTTTGCCTGTACTTAATACACTTGCTTACTCTTGTCCCAGATATTGATGCGTTACTCCCGTTAAGACCAGAGAACGAGTCCTGGCTTGCAGCATTTAGAATGCAATTGGCGGAGGTGGCAGACAAAAAAATACACGATAGTCGTATTCTTGACGCGATCAAGAAGCCTCTATTTCATAGCTTTAGTGGTCTGGAACTGATAAAACGTTTCGATGTCTACGCCAGTCAAATATTAGAGAGACTCATAGAGAATGTTTTCGCGCGCTATAGCCCTTCATGGAAGTTTTGCGAGCGACTTTTTCAAGAATGGTATTTAGGAGATGAGCTATTTACACGAGATTATGGACATGCTCCCCGGCAAATAGGAAAACGGGGATGCATTGCTTTTGAAGAGCCTTTACTACCTGTAGAGCAGATACGAAACACACTCGAAAATCTCCGGCAACAGGGCTATACCTTCGGCATCGCTACTGGTAGACCTGAGCAGGAAGCCCTTGTCCCGCTTGAAAGCTATGGCTTATTATCCTATTTTGATCAGCAGCATATCACCACCCATGCTCAGATTGCCAAAGCCGAGGCAAAACTAGCGGAACAAGGAAAAATACTCTCTCTTTTAAAGCCGCATCCATATCAGTTTCTCCTA
>CAXTUE010000358.1:0-5371 GCA_964247355.1 uncultured Ktedonobacteraceae bacterium
GTCGCATAGCGGCACACACTCTTACATCAGCCCTTGACGAAATACCCTTTGATGCAACGGCACGGCAGGCAATAGACATGCTCACTGACGCGCTCAAAAATCTGTATGAACGCTACAATGTGTTGCAGATTGTGCAAGAGCAACCTGTGCAACGTGCGGTTGCCACAATTGTTGTATTGAGCCTGTGGCGCAAAGAGGTATGGTTTGTCGGCGATTGCCAGTGCATGCTCGACTCAATGTACCTCTCGAACAACAAATTGATTGATGAAGTCGCCTCGAATGCCCGTTCAGCATTTTTGGAGGCCGAGATAGCTAGCGGCAAAACGGTTGAGGAATTGCTGCAAGAAGATACAGGCCGAGCGTTCATCCTACCACTTTTAGAACGGCAAATGCTGTTTCAAAACAACCCGCACGTACATGCATACCAGTATTCCGCGCTCGACGGTTTCCCCATTACGGACGAAGGCATACACATTGAACGTCTGCCACAGGATATCTCCAGCGTCGTCTTAGCCTCCGATGGCTACCCGTATTTGAAAGAGACACTTGAGGAATCGGAGCAAGCATTGCAAGAGGTTCTTGAGAAGGACCCGTTACTCTTTCGCATCTACAAATCGACGAAAGGCTTAAAAGAGGGCAATGTCTCGTTTGATGATCGGGCATATGTGCGGCTTGAGGTAAGGGAAATGGAGGGATAACAGAAGACGTTCCCCTTGTGGGCGTCCGTTCTGTTCTCACCCTACTTGTGCCCGTCCATTGGCTCATTACTATTTTATTTCGTAAACATGCATTATCACATCTTTGTGCATATCCGTGAAATCTTGTAACGTTGTAACGTTTTTCTTATCAAGCCGCTCCACAGGCCGTTCTATGACCAATGTAGAGCGTTACTTTTTGTGTTTTCTGCTTGTAACGTTGTAACGTTTATCCTCTGATTTCGCACCAACGTTACAACGTTACAAACAAAAAAGGGGGAAAGTAACGTTTGCAATATCCCCTAAACCCGCTCTACAGGCGGGCTTAGAGGATAAACGTTACAAATGATTATAGTTATACCTTCTCTTCCACCTCCGTTACAACCATTTCATATAAGCCACGTCTAACCTGACATATTTTGCCCATTTTCACCAGATCATGTACAATCTTTCTTCCGTAAGAAGCACTTATTCCAAGCTCATTACTCATTGCCATTGGCGAGAGGGGACCTTCAGCATGTTCCAGGACCGTCAGCATCTCGCGTTGTTCCCTCGACATGCCTTGTCGGTTTGCGTTACCTTGTAACACCCATTGCGCGGACAGAGCATCGAATTTCAATTGCAGCTCTTGCTCCTCCACGTCGCGACCCGTGATATGCAGAATGGCCTCGTCCTTGCCACGTTCACGGTCGAGCACCATATTGCAATCGGTGGCACCGGTGAGGCCAGTGGTGCCGCTAATGGTATCCATCACATCGGGAGCACCCATCTTGCGCAAGTGATGAATGACCAGGATGGCGACATTGTTGTCCTCGGCAATGGCTTTGAGCGGCGTCATAATCGCGTAGTCATCGCCATAACCCGTACTCGTGCTGGGCGTCAGGGGTCGCACCTTCGCCAGCGTGTCGATCACCACGAGTCGCGCCTGCTTGTGCTTATAGAGCCAGTCCTCGATATCGGCCAACCCGCCTGCATTGAGCTGGTTCCACATGCCAACCCAGGTAAAGTTCTCCGGCGGTGTGCGTCCTTGCAGCAATTTCGCGCCACGGTCCGCGATGCGCCGTATGCTATCTTCCAGGCCGAGGTAGAGCACGTCCCCTGATGTCACGGGCAAGCTACCGAGAGCGAGTCGATTTTCGGCAATAGCCAGCGCGAGTGCGAGTGCCAGCCACGACTTGCCCATCTTCGGCTTGCCCGCCAGCAACGTCACGCCGACGGGCAAGAAGGTAGGAATGGCCCACTGTGGGTCGGGCAGAGACATTCTAAGAATGCTCCCCATCGAGAACATCTCTGGCACAATGCCCGACTGCGCCACCGTTCCCGGCTCCCAACGGCCCGCGCTTTCCGCGATGCGCTGTACCTCAGCATGGGATAGTGGCGGCGTACACTGAAGAGCATTGATAATCTTCAATGCTTCGCTAATGGCGTCAGATGTTGCCCCTTGATGACGCAGCGCACCAGCCATGCTCAACAAGGCGGAATTACGTTTGCCCTCCGGTATGCCCTCCGCTTTTGCCAGCGAGAGCAGTTGCGTGGCATTCGTTATGGGTTCGATTGGCGTAGCGTCGGTCGTCGGAGATGACAATAACGAGGGTTGCGCGGCGGGATATGGCTTTGGCTTGCTGGGAGAGGACAGGGCGTCGAGCAGCGATGGGGGCAGTGGAACCGGCGGAAGCTGGTTCGCCCACGCGTAATAGTTGCCCGACGCATGCAGACTTGGCGGTGCCACAACATAACCATTGAAGCCGCGTGTGTCGATGCCATCGCCCAGCTTGCCCGCGTTGTTCTTTAGATCGCCCGGATGGAAGAAGTAAAGATGCCAGCCCGCGCTTCCCGTTCGCACCATCGCCGTTTCAGGCAACGAGAAACGCTTGACCAACTCTTCTAGTGAACCACCATGTCGTGGGTCAATATCCACGACAACCAGTCCATGACCCGTCGCGATACCAATATTGGCGTTTGGGGTAGTGCGCCACCACTGCTGAATAACCTCGATCTTCGTGGTCGCGGCCTTCACACCGTTGATAGGAAGAGGATGTTTCGCCGTCGACATACAGGTAGGACCGTGCCTACAAGTACAGACTTTTTTAGTGGAGTGGATCGTGTGCAATGGGACAACTGGCCAGCCTTTGTCCGCATAGTGCAGGGCATACTTGAGTACACGGGTCGGGTACTCGCCAAATTCTAATTCGAGGTATGGAGAAATTGTGGGTTCCATGAAGCATGCGAACCTTTCGTGCGCGAAAAGAGGAAAAGCCTACAAAGAACGAGGAGGAGAGAAATACCTGCCTATCTATAGACTATCGGCACAATATAAAAATGGTGTAGAATATGCACGGTAAAAAAATACTTTGGGAAATGAACGGACGCCCTCGACCGCGCATCATTCCCCTTGCCTCTACCATGTCACTTTGTTCCCCTTGCGTCACCCCTATCATCGTGATATCATCCTGTGCGGAACGTTTGTACCATAGGGAGAAACATATACATGGCAAAGCATATTTTGGTCGTCAATGATACACAAGATATACTAGAGATATTTCGCATAATACTGGAGGGCGAGGGCTACAAGGTTACACTCTCCTCGTTTCCGTTACAAAAGGCGGCAGATATTGTGCAGCTCGGTCCCGACCTTATTATCCTGGACGTTGTATTTGGCGAGGAGAAACTCGGTTGGCAGATGCTGCAGATGCTCAAAATGCAACCCTCGACCGCCGCTATTCCTATTATCATCTGCACCGCGGCAGAGAAGGCAGTGCGCGAGATGGAAGGCTATCTTGTCTCGAAAAATGTGCTTGTCGTCTATAAACCGTTCGAGCTTGAAGATTTGCTGACCGGCGTGACACAAGCACTGCAAACGGCGGGAAAAACGCTCGCGAACAAGAACCAGGACACAGAAGAGAAGGAGTAGAGGTATAGACAACGGGCAAACTTAGAGTATAATAGTAGGGCATTCCGACGCATTTAAGAACACAGTCCATTTTTTTTAGTGGAACAGGGGAGTTTGCATATGGCAAATAAGACCAAGATGCGCTGCACTACCTGTGGCAAATGGTTTAAGTCGGCAAATGCTAAAGATACCCTTTGCCCGGATTGTACGCACAAAGACAGAAAAAGAAGTTGGCGGCGAAAGCAGCACCGCCAGCCACAGTGAAAGCGACAGGAATTTCAAACACTCCTCCGCCACCACCGAAACCAAAACCAAAGCCGGAGCATGTCCAGAGCGGCACTAACTCATGGCTCGATACCATCAGCGATGTGAAGATCGCGCCACCAGAGCCACCACGTCCGAAAATCGTCTCCTCCCCGACACCACGACCACCTCGTCCTGACGAGGGGCGAGATAAAGAAAACACTGGCAATGGGCGTGAAGGGGCAGGCAATTATCGTGACAATCGCGAAAATAGCAATCGTGCTTCCAGCAGTCCTTACCGTGTAGGCGGCGGCTCCGGCTTGCCCGACGCGGCTCCACGCCCACGGCAACCAATGGATGGCGGCTTCAATCGTGGCCCACGTCCCGATAGACCTCCACGTCCAGCAGGTCCGGGTGGGCCAAAGGGCGGCAAGCCGAAGGTCAAGATGCCTAAGCCACCGCCACCACCAAAACCTAAGAAGGAAAAGGTAGAGCCGCCTAAGCCCTTTGAGCCAACGGCAGAGCAAATCACGCAGGTCGAGACGCGCTACCTGGAACTCGCGACACCTATGGAGTTCGATGGTATCCGCACACAGATTGCGCAGGAGCTTGAGATACCGAAAACGGCGGTCAAGAAGATTATCAAAGACCTGCGCGACCGACAGCACATTCCAAGCTGGTGGGAGGCCCTGACCTTTCGGGGTAGCGAAGAGGACCTGGCAAAAATACGCGTGGCCTACGAGCCATATCTGCCCTTGCCGGACGTGGGCATTCACAAAAAGATTGCCGAAGACCTCTCGCTCAAGGCTGGCGAGGTGTACCAGGCCATCAAACAGATACGCACGGAAATGGGTCTGCCACAATACAACGATCCCGAACTGCACCCCGAACTCAAAGAGAAGGAGTTGCAACGGCAAAAGGCAAAAGAAGAGGCTGCCGCGCGTAAAGCCGCAGCCGCTCTTGAGGCGAAGTCCGCCAGCAGCGAAACACCAGTTGCAACAGAGACACAGCCTGCCGCCGAAACACCTGTTGCACCCGTGCCAACCGATACGGCTGATGGTACGGATACAGAGGCGACAAAGCAGACACCGTAGGGACCGCATTCATCACGTCCATTGCCGCCATCTCAATTGTCAGCGACGGTAGGGACCGCATTCATCACGTCCGTTGCCCACCAACAAATGTTGGCGACGATTGAGACAACGTTTTTCATATCTTGAAAACGTATTCTTTTGGGCAACGGACATGATAAATACCGTCCCTACGTTTCTATTGACGAATACATCTAATTCTTAATAAAGAGAGGGAGAGCCACATTCATGGACCCGAATTGTATATTTTGTAAAATTGTGGCGGGCCAGATACCCGCCACATTTGTATTTCAAGATGAGGACGTGGTGGCCTTTCGCGACCTGCACCCGCAGGCAAAGGACCATATTCTGCTTATACCGAGGCAGCATATCGTGTCTATGGCCGAGCTGACGAAAGAGCATGGGCCACTGCTGGCGAGCATGTATCTTGCGGCACAAAATATCGCGCGGCA
>CAXTUE010000358.1:5381-5606 GCA_964247355.1 uncultured Ktedonobacteraceae bacterium
CGAATGTCGGTCCCGATTCCGGGCAAACCGTCCACCACCTGCACTTTCACCTGCTCGGCGGCGAGCAACTCGGCCTGTTTGGAAAACCTGGGCTTATGGCACCAACTGAATAATGTAAATTGAATTTACGTTAACAATATATAACAATTACTTTGGCTACATAACGGACGCCCACAAGGGGAACGTCCCTACCACATGCGGACGTTATGCCGTGTATGGTAGGGA
>CAXTUE010000359.1:0-5605 GCA_964247355.1 uncultured Ktedonobacteraceae bacterium
ATTATGGACCGTGCGCAACGCACCTTCAAAGCAGTGGCACATCGCATGGGACAGGCTGAGGCGACCGTTGGATTAGGCGAGTTGCAGCGACGACGCGGTTTCCTGGAACAAGCACGCAAAACACTCGATGAGGGTCGCACACTAGCGCATCTACTACACGATGATCGTCTCGAAAGCCGCGCCTTACGCGCGATTGGCGATGTGTTATATCAGCAAGGACAGTTACAGCAAGCGAAGAGCGTTTACGAGGATGCGGAGACACGCGTGACAGGGTTAGGCGCATTTGCCGGGGCTACAGAAGTTGCGGAAGCAGAGGCACGGCTGGCGCGTGTCGCCATTTTCACAGGAGACTTGAGTGACGCGGTTTCACACCTGACAAAAGCGTCGGAAGCGATTAAAGCAAATCCGGTCGCGATGCAAGTCGCGCCACTAACATCGGTCGTACGCGGCCAATTGTTTTTGACGCAGGGCGATCTCACGCAAGCGGAGGCACGTTTTAGCGAAGCCCATGACATGGCCGAAGCTCAGCAAGAGCCATTACAATCTGCGGAGGCACTACTTGGTCTTGCCCAAACTCGACTCACCCGCGAAGAGCTTGAAGCGGCACTGAACAGCTTCCTCGCGGCGGGTCGTCAATTTCAGCAAGTGGAAAACGTGAATGGCGATGGCTACTCCGCGCTTGGCATTGCGCAGGTCAACCTGGGACAGGGACAGTGGAACGAGACGCTAGAAAATTGCGAAGCAGCCATTGTACGTTTCAATCAATCCGGGGACTCGTTGGGACAGGCCGACGCATTTCTAACACGAGGGCTAGCGCAACGTGGTAAAGTGGAGTTAGACAAAGCACTAGAAGACTTTGAGCAAGCACTTAAACTCTATCACCAGCAACGTAGACCACTGGGCGTTGCCGATACACGTTCAGCGCGTGGTGGCGTCTCTATGATACGCGGCGACTTTGAGCGGGCGCGCGATGAGCAAACAAAGGCAATCACACAGGTCGAGCGCGTCATGCAAAGCCTGAGTACGCCACAACAGTGGAGTCTATTCCTGCGTCAGTACGCTGAACTGTACGCGCAAACATCTATCACTGATGTGCGGCGCGACCAGGATGAGCAGGCGCGTACTCTGCTGCAAAACTTTGCGCGTATCGCTGGCGGCTCTGAAGTTACTCGCCATCTGCAAGCATATGAGGACGCAATGCCGACGAGTGGCGAGGACGTGTCAGAGGAAGAGTTGATTTCTAATCAAAATCTCGTGAAGCGGCTCAGGCAAATCCGTAAAGGGTTGTAATATACATCATGATAATGAGAGAATGGAAGGGCAAAGGTAGGAGTCGCTTGTGCTCTTTAACCAGATAATCAGGATACGTCGCCTGTAGGGACCGATTTATCACGTCCTTCTTGGCAGTCGATCTTGTGCTAGGACGTGATAAATTGGTCCCTACATAATGTTCGTATTGAATTTTAAAGACGATTATCGGTCAATACAGGAGTTTTTCTGATATGAGTATACATTTCTTACGTGGCAATGAACAGGCACCGAGAGGTCATGCGATTCTTTTTGCACGTAGTTCAAGTAATCCAAGTACAATATACTGCACCTATTGCATCGTGCCGCCGATTCCTATGTCGTTAGCGAAATACCTTCCTCCTATGTTTGCGGCGCAGATTTCGCCCGATGATTTAAGTGAGGCTGGAAACTCAATGAAGGGCATGCCAATTCCTCCTATGCTGGAGGAAGGCAAGACAATGCAACAGATCGAATTGCTCGCGGAACGGCGAGACGACGACTTGTGCGACATTGGTATGGTCAGTGGACAAGATGCTGGCGTACGTTTACAAATGGCGGCGACGAGTAGCGAGGAATATGGGCAACTGTACGAAAAGTATGCCGGTACAATTTCCTCTTCCTCCGCTTCATTTGAAATTGCTGGTGCTGATGTAGAGAAGCCATTAGACGATGTAGACGCCGACGAACTGCTTTTACAAAGCATGACTGACCGACAGAGGCTGGCCGAACTGGGAAAACTCATCGGCATGGCGCGCTATGCCCTGGACGGACATGATGCAGCCGAGCTACGCGAGACACAACGCCGCATGCAACGTATCGCGGACCTACTCGCCGAAAAATATCGCGGTTCACAGCTAGTAACTGCCGCTCTCGACGCTAAACCGCAGGGAGCGCAACTAGCAGGCTTATACCTGAGTCGAGCATATAAATTGCTTGACGAAGAATATGCGGAAATTCCAAACATCGAACGAGCAATACGCGAACTACAGGAATAATATTTTTTAGAGGAGAGTACCTTGTATGGCATCCATCACAATGAAGGCTGACCTATCATCACTTGTGAGCGCACTCGTTGCAGGAGACACCAATGCGACAGTTACTGCCACACATGACCTGCTGGCACACGGCGATTCCGCCGATGTCCTGCTTGGAAGAATTGGACTCATCGCGGCGCATGGCGATAGATCGGGCCAAACCCTGCTTCTGCTCAATGCGGCGGCGATGCTTTGTCGCTACCTGCACACCATTCCACAGCCTCTGGAGGGACCAGAGCAGGGGAACGAGCGCGCACTACCTCTACTCGTAGAGGCTCTGCTTGCAGCTGCACCTGCTGTACGCGCGGGTCAAAAGGCGCAAGCCAGCTATCCAGTGCCCTTCTTTCCCAGTGGCTTAGGAGAGCACGGGAGTGTCAATGAAGCAATGCAACAGGCGGTACAGAGCAACGACGTTGAACGCGTCGAACGCTTGCTCTTAGGTCTCTATGGTACCGGTGCTGACTATCGTACATTACAAGTACGCGCCTACGAAAGTGTTGCCACAACTTTCCAGGACGGTGGCCGTCCATTAATCTGTGCAGTCCGTGGCTTTCAGTTACTGGGAACAGTTGAATGGGGAGACCGCGCACCTCATATCATTCACTGGTTAGCCCCTCATTTAGCACTACGACCTGACGCCACTACACCTGAGTGGGTAAAGACGGTAAGTGCTTTCTCTGCCGCTCACGATATGTCGAGTATTGCCAAGCGTATCTCCATACCTAAAAACGAGAGTGCCTTGCCACTGCACCAGCTACTGCTCAGCAACACTGACGCGCCACAAATTTGTCAGGCGGTGTATGATGCGATTATGAAGGGTGAGGCATCTTCGCGCGCTGTAAGTTCGGTGATTGCGCTTGCTGCCGCAGAGGTGATGAACCTCGTAGGCGATGGCGACCGCGCTCTGTTTATTCGCGTCGCTCAAGGTCTGCTTTTTGCCTCAGCAGTACGGCTCGTCTTCCAGCAGGTACAAGACGTTGAAGCACTGCCGCTTCTGTTTACCTCAGCGACCTTTGTCAACGATCTTTATAAGGAAACGCTAGCACAAAATCATACAGCCGCCCCAATTCAAGCCTCATCGTCGGCTGTATTGGGTGGAGGATTAATCGCGCCAGCGCAATTAGACACGCTCAGAGCACAGCTTCAGGGACATGATGCCTCTGGCGCGCTTGCGACGGCACGGCGCTACATGAAGTTGAACTATGACGCGCGCGCGCTATTTGCCGTTATCGGACTTGTTGCGGCCCAGACCAACGCCAGTCTCGATCAGGGTTATACGCTGCAAATCGTGCAAGCCGCAGCAGAAGAATTCCTTGGGTGGCCTCATACATTAGGCGACACAGGTATTGACATCTACCTGCAGGTTGCTATTCGAGCCGCCGCATTTGGAGAGCGCGATACAGTAGTAGCAAATCTCTTGTAGAGGCGTACTGATGTATGTTCACAAAATAATCAAACTGTAGGGGTCTAATTCATTACACCCTTGTTCGACCAGCGACGGAGGAAGAGGATGTAATGAATTAGACCCCTACAGTTTGATTATTTCTTCCGAGGAGAACGACTATGTTCCTCATAAAAAAAGATATAAAATTATGCTTTATTGTACTTTGCCTTTGTCCTGTCTTGCTTACTGCATGCAGTCTATTTGGTGGCCCTGATACCAAGCCACTTGTTAAAGCACCAGCTAACAAACAAATCTATACCATGCCTGTGATTGGCATCAAAAACATAGATACGCTTGACCCAGCACTGGCGCATGACTCGACCTCTATCGCTATTGTACAAATGCTCTTCACTGGACTTGTCCAGCTTGATGATAAGCTACAAATACATCCACAACTCGCTAGCTCATGGAATTTAGGGCCTGACAATTTGACGTGGACCTTTCATCTCAAGAAAAATCTTCGCTTCAGCGATGGAACACCGCTCACATCGAAGGATGTTGCCTACAGCATCGACCGCGCCCTACAACCTACTACACAATCGACAGTCGCGCCGCTCTATTTAAGCTTGATTAAAGACTCAGATGCATTATTAGCAGGTCGAACAACAACGCTGATTGACGACTCACTTCAAACTCCTGACGATACAACGCTTGTCATTATTACCAAGAAAAAAGCTGCATATTTCTTGAATATGTTAACGTATACCTGCTCCTACGTGGTTGAGAAGAGTGTGATTACAAAATATGCGAACAAGTTTACAGACCATCTCGCCGAGGGCGGTGGCACGGGACCCTTCACGTTGCTACAGAATATTCCTGGCCAGCAAATCGATGTAGCACCCAATAAGAACTACTATAATCCGAAGCCGCAATTGCAGCACATACGTATAGCGTTCTACCAGCAAGCTAGCGACGCCTATTCAGCTTATCAGCATGGCACGATTGATACTACAGGTGTACCACAGACGACATACGCCAATGATAAGAAGCGCAAAGATTTCTATCAGATACCCCAGTTATGGATCAACTACTACACCATGAACTATCTCACCAAGCCCTTTGACAACATTCATATCCGGCAGGCATTCGCGCTCGCCATCGACAAGACCACTATCGCGAACTCGGTCTGGAAAGGGACTGTGCTGCCCACTAACCACATTGTACCGAGGGGCATGCCGGGTTATAGCGATGCTCTGATGGGACCGGACGGCACACAATCTGTGACGGGCAATGCGAAAAAAGCGCAGGCGTTGTTTCAACAAGGCTTACAAGAGGAGCAGTGGTCAAGTGCCTCGCAAGTCCCTCCAGTTACATTGACATACGCAAAGGATGTGGCAAACGCGGCGCAAGAGGTAACAGCGATGATTGCGATGTGGCAGAAAGTGTTGGGCCTTACGGTGATAGCAGACGCAGTAGACTACAATACCTTACTGGACAAGGTTACTGCCACGACAAACAACGCGACGGGCCTACAACTATGGGGTCTAGCATGGGTAGCTGAATATCCAGACCCGCAGGATTGGCTTAGCCTACAGTTCGCTAGTGGTGTGCCCAACAATAATATGAATTATGGGCAAAATACCAGCACAACAGCCGCTCAACAGCAAGCAACGCAAAAGCTGCTGGACGATGCCGACAGCAACACGCAACAGGATGCCCGTCTCCACATCTACCAGCAGGCGGAGCAGCAACTTGTCAACGACGTGGCATGGCTCCCTATGGAGCAGGTCACGAACACTTTCTTGCGCTCCCCCTTGATCGTTGGCATGGTCGACAATGCTCAAGGCATTATTCCTCCTGACGATTGGGCGAATATCTATCGCGTACAATAATGTTC
>CAXTUE010000360.1:0-5505 GCA_964247355.1 uncultured Ktedonobacteraceae bacterium
CCATCAAGACTCAGCAATGCCATACGAGGGTTGCCAGCAAGAGGAAAGCTATGAAGAATCTTTTGCTGCGCGATGTCGAATACCTGAATACCAGGGCCAGCACCCGTGATATAGGCGAGGTTGGGCGCTCCACCGTCGGCATGTACAGGAGAAGGGGAGAGTGCGAGTACTATACACGTAAGGAGAATAGCACAGCAACACCTGTAGCGTAGATTAATGCCATATATACCTGTACCCGTTAGTCCTGGCATGATTTGTGGAAGCACCCCCTTTATAAATATAGGCATTCTCTGGCTTCATCATCAGAGCGGTATGAAGTAAGAGAGGACTAATGCATATCTACAAAGTAAAGTGGTACCTACAGGACGGACGCCCACGAATACGCTTTCGTGGGCGTCCGCCCTGTCTCCAAAGTAGTTTTCAACATGCATTAGTATCTCGTTGTAAATTACGATGAACGGAATTGTCGAAGGACGGACTTTGCCAACGAGCGTTTATGTACCTCGTCCGGCCCATCGACGATATGCATGGTACGTCCATGTGCCCACATGGAGGCCAGCGGAAAGTCGTCACTGACACCGGCACCGCCAAACGCCTGTATCGCGCGGTTCACGACATTGGTATGCATCTCAGGTACGGCGATCTTGATCATCGCGATCTCGTTTTGCGCAGCTTTTTTGCCGAGTGTGTCGATCATCCAGGCGGTCTTAAGCGTGAGTAGACGCGCCTGCTCTATTTCGATACGCGAAAGCGCGATCCAATCCTGGACGACGCCTTGCTCGGAAAGTGGCTTGCCAAAGGCGATGCGCGAGGTAACACGCTCGCACATCAGTTCGAGGGCACGTTCAGCTGTTCCTATAGAGCGCATGCAATGATGAATACGTCCTGGTCCCAGACGTGCTTGCGCGATTGCAAAGCCACTGCCCTCCTCGCCCAGCAGATTGCTGGCAGGTACGCGTACATTGTCGAACGTTACCTCGCAGTGGCTTTCGTTATCGACATAGCCCATGACTTTAATGTTGCGCACAACGGTCACGCCGGGAGTGCTTTTGGGGACCAGTATCATGCTTTGTTGCTTGTGTCGGTCAGCAGTGTTCGGGTCCGTTTTGCCCATCACGATAAAAATCTTGCAGCGTTCTCGTGCTGCCCCGGAGGACCACCACTTGCGCCCATTGAGTACATAATCGTTTCCGTCGCGCATGATCGAAAGCTCAATGTTTGTCGCATCGGAGCTTGCTACGTCTGGTTCGGTCATGGAAAAGGCTGAGCGAATCTCGCCATCGAGCAATGGTTGCAACCAGCGTTGCTTTTGCTCATCCGTGCCAAACTGCGCCAATATCTCCATATTGCCGGTATCAGGGGCCGAGCAATTGAATACTTCGGAGGCCCAGCCAACTCGCCCCATAATCTCCGCGAGTGGCGCGTATTCCAGGTTGGTCAGACCTGCACCATGTTCATTTTCTGGCAGGAAGAGGTTCCATAGCCCTTCTGCTTTGGCCTTTGCTTTTAACTCATCGACAATTTCGGCGTGGTGATGTGGATTGCCGGATTTCTCGATCTGCTCATTAAATGTCGACTCATTGGGATAAATATACTCGTCCATAAACGCACTAATTCGCTTGCGTAAATCGTTGACCTTTTCAGAATAGGCAAAGTCCATGTGTTCATGCTCCTTCATTGGTGCTGTTCACGTTCTACATTGACTATACCACATCTGCCTGTGGTAGGAACTGATTGCCTCGCCCTCTGAAGACATAGGCAATCATCCACGTCATTCTTAGATGCAATCCTTAAAACAGCATTGAGAGTCTCTATCACAGGCACGTGCCTTCTATTGATAATTACTTGGTGAAGGTGGTGAATTTGGTGCTGATGGTGGTACATCGGGATATGGGTTTTGTGAAGGAGGTGTTCCTTGATATGGTCCCTGCTGGTACGGGTTTTCCATGGAAGGCACACCTTGATATGGAGCTTGTGCGGGTGGCATACCCTGATAGAGTACTTCTTGATATGCTTGTTGGGGCTGCGGTGCGCGCCGTTTGCCAAGCAAGCCGCCAATTGCGCCAAGACCTGCTCCATATCCAATGGCGATTGCTACACCTAGCAGTGCTCCTGTTATACCAACGGTAATGATGAATGAGTTTGTATAGAGTTGTCGCGCCGTCTCATTGATAGCAGTACTTAATAAACGTGCTCTTGAGGTGTCAATAAACACGAATAAGAGAATAAGTGAAGCGACCGCACCAATGAGTCCACCAAACAAGCCTGTAAAAAGGCCCGCTATCGCTCCTGTTCCCGTTTTACCAGTTATCGCTGAGGCGCGATATCCAGCAAATGCATATAGGCCAAGCTCTATAACGAAGGTGACGATGCCTACAATGAGTGTAAGGGTTGCATTATACACGAGATAATTAAGAAGAAGGTAGACTATTATGATGACGCCTACAATGACACCAAACAGAATGCCCTGATTAAGGGCGGGCCGTCTTTGTGTAGAAGGGCTTTGCATGTTCTTTCCTTTACATGTACAAAAAACGAATGAAGAATGTTGCTTTGAGTTGGTATACATCAAGTACCATCTTG
The DNA here is from genome assembly GCA_964247355.1 of uncultured Ktedonobacteraceae bacterium. Lineage (GTDB taxonomy): Bacteria > Chloroflexota > Ktedonobacteria > Ktedonobacterales > Ktedonobacteraceae > JBBQVS01. Next base: position 2,584 of record CAXTUE010000360.1, read on the forward strand.
AGTTGCATACTACTTCTCTACTATTATAGAACGTAAAGAGAAGTGCAGGATAAAACGTTATAACTCCCTCAAAAAAGCCGATAGAAAATAGAGAGGTATATGGAATAACAGCATGTATGTGGCTGTTATCTACTACGACTAGCAATGAATGAACGAGAGTGCTAAAAAATCCTTACATATACCAGGACGATTTGGGAATACTAATGCCAATTCGGACGTTATAGTAAGTGAATTAGCAATCGTGAGATGAGAGTGCTAGACAAACAATACATTGTATGTTATACTTTAGCAGTCATCTGCTTCATTTGCTAAAACGGATGTATGACATCCATTCCTATAGATTGAGGAGCATTCAACACTATGAAATGTGAACGTTGTCAAAAGAACCCCGCAAGCGTTCGTGTTGATCAGATTGTCAATGGACGCAGAGAGCAGCACTACCTCTGCCAGCAATGTGTCACCGAGCTTATGGGTGCTATGAATTCAATGGGCGACTCTGACGGTCAGCCTGATGCCGGTGCTCCCTTCGGTTTCAACGCTAATAACAAATCCGCCAATGGCGCAGGGAGTGTCAATACTGCCACTGCCGAGCGCAAGGCTAAAGATAGTAAAACTCCAACACTCGACGAATTTGGACGTGACCTGACCGCTGAAGCCGCTGAGGGTAAGCTTGATCCCGCTGCTGGTCGTCAACGCGAGTTGCGCCGTATGATTACCGTTCTTGGTCGTCGTCAGAAAAACAACCCTGTTCTGATTGGTGAGCCGGGCGTCGGTAAGACTGCCATTGTCGAAGGATTGGCACGTCGCATTCAAGAGGGTAATGTTCCTACCACGTTGCGTGGCAAGCGTATCATCTCACTCAATATTGGTGGCATGGTCGCGGGCGCAATGTTCCGTGGACAGTTTGAGCAACGCATCAAGTCAATTCTTGAAGAGTTGCGTAACGCTCCTGAGATTATTCTCTTCATCGACGAGTTACATACTGTTGTTGGTGCTGGTGCCGCTGAGGGTGCTGTTGGTGCAAGCGATATGATTAAGCCTGCTCTAGCTCGTGGCGAACTGCGCTGTATCGGCGCTACCACGCTTGACGAGTATCGCAAGCACATTGAGAAGGACGCCGCGTTAGAGCGTCGCTTCCAACCTGTTATGGTTGACGAGCCTTCCATTGAGGAAGCCGTAGAGATGTTGCACATCGTTCGTGCCAACTACGAGGCACACCACGGCGTTGGCATCACTGATGAGGCTCTTGAAGCTGCTGTTAAGCTCTCAGACCGCTATATCAATGACCGTTTCTTGCCTGACAAAGCTATCGATGTGATCGACGAGGCTGGTTCCTCGCTTCGCTTAGAGGCAATGGAGCAGGGTATCGTTAGCCCAACACTTGTCGCTGATCTGGAAAGCGAATTGGCTGACATTCAGTCAAAGAAAGAGGCGGCAGCTACCGCCGAGAATTATGAACAAGCTGCCAAGCTGCGTCAGCAAGAACTGATCGTCATTCAAAAGCTTGACAAGGCGCGTACAGAGGCTCAAAGTGCGACTGCACTGCTTGTCACACCGGAGCATGTCGCGAAGGTTGTTGAGAACTGGACTGGTGTTCCAGTGAGCCAGATGCTTGAAAGCGAACGCGTGAACCTGCGAAACCTGGAAGAGGACCTGCGTAAGCACGTTGTCGGTCAGGATGAGGCGATCACTTCAGTATCGCGAGCCATTCGTCGCTCTCGTGCTGGTTTGAAGGACCCCAAGCGTCCGATTGGTTCGTTCCTGTTCCTAGGACCGACTGGTGTTGGTAAGACTGAGCTGGCGAAGGCATTAGCCTCCGAGATGTTCGGTGGCGAGGATAACTTGATCCGTCTCGACATGTCCGAGTACATGGAGCCGCATACCGTGGCACGTCTTTTCGGTAGCCCTCCAGGATACGTTGGCTACGACGAGGGTGGTCAATTGACCGAGCAGGTACGTCGTCACCCGTATAGCATCATCCTGCTGGACGAGATCGAGAAGGCACATCCACAGGTCTTCAATGCCCTGTTGCAGATCATGGATGACGGTCGCTTGACGGACGGTCAAGGCCGCACGGTTGACTTTAAAAACACCGTTGTGATCATGACGAGTAATGCTGGTAGTGCTGATTTGAAACGCGCGATCCGTATTGGCTTCTCGAACAAGAAGTCCAGTGAAGAGAACAGTGACGAGAAGCACGAGGTAATGCGCTCGAAGGCGATGGAGGGTCTGCGTCAGATGTTCCGCCCAGAGTTCATCAACCGTATCGACCAGATCGTTGTCTTCCACTCGCTTGGCAAGAGCGAACTGTATCGCATCGTTGACCTATTGCTGGCACAGGTGCGTACACGCTTAAGTGAGCAAGGCATAGCCTTAGAGGTAAGCGACGAGGCACGCGAATTCCTGTTGCGTGAGGGTTACGACGAGGAGTACGGTGCGCGTCCACTACGCCGCGCCATCCAGTCCTATGTTGATGACGCCTTGGCCGACGCCCTACTCTCCGGCGAAATTGCCAGTGGCATGACCGCCCTGTTGACGGTGAGCGATGGTACCATCGCCATCGTCCCACAGGAAGTCGCACAGGCTGCGTAACGTTTAGTACGTCAGGGAGCCAAACACCTCAACCCTTCCAACCTTGTTGGTTAGAAGTTATGTGGTTTTTGGCTCCCTGACGTAATTCTATTACTTGTGTTTTGCCATTTCCAGACCGATTTTATGTGAAAGCTGCGTCACTTTCTCGGCCATTGCCTCTTCTTGCTTGAGGTTTTGCTCCAATAGTTGTACGCATTGGGTTTGACCAAGAAGATTGGCCTGCTCAATTAAGCCTTTGTATGAAGCGATCTCGTAGTGTTCGCTTTTGGCACCTGCACTGAGGTTATAGAGCGTGAGAATATCGGCGGAGGGCTTCTCCTTCATAAAGCT
>CAXTUE010000361.1:0-5476 GCA_964247355.1 uncultured Ktedonobacteraceae bacterium
ATCAAGCGGCACCAGTTCCCGCGCTTCTAAGAAGAGATCATAGCCTGTGATACGCGGTCGCTTCTGCATACCGTTGATAACCGTCACGCCGCGCCTCAACGTGCCACGGTAAACAGCATTTGGATCAATCGCCACGCTATGCTCGATGACAACAGTCGGTGTGCTCCCGTTGTCCCACATCAAACGGTTATAGTGCGTCACATGCACCAATAACACGTTCGAGTCGTCAATAAGGTGTCGCGTATCGGTGGCATGCGGTTTAGGCGTGTTGTGCTCAAGATAAATTTTTGGTAAGGCGCGCTGTGCCGGACTTAGAATTTCATCGGCATCTTCACCATAATTCTTCGGCGTCTGATAAATAATCAAATCAAGGTCAAGATTTTTGACCTCCTCGGCAGGTACTTCGCGCATATATTCGGGCAAATCAAATGATGGCCCACGCCCACCGTAGCCCTCCGGTTTGTGCGGCTTCGTGGGCAGATACCAGTCGTGGTCAAGCCGCGCCAATGTATTGAGATAACTGCCATGAATATGCCATATGAGAATTTTCAGACGTTGCATTGCTCTATATGTTCTTTCTGCATCATTTCTCTCGCCTTCGTCAGCACTACATCAGGCGAAAGCCACCGCAGACAGCGATGGTCAATAGGACACTCCCAATAGCCACACGGACTACACGCAACAGGTTGACGCATAATTGAATGCCTCTCTCTACCGAGCGGTGCCCACCTTCGTACCTCAGCAGGTCCGAAGAGAGTTATGCTGGGACAATCAACGGCACACGCGATATGCGACGGTCCAGTATCATTACTAATAAAAAGCTCAAACCGCTTCATCAGCGCGGCAAGCCCCCCCAGCGAAGTCTTTCCCACCAACGACAATGCAGGGAAGTGCATAGCATCGCTTACCGCCTGGACCGTCTGCTCTTCCCCCGGTCCACCTGTCAGCACTATCTGCGCATCAAATTGTCGTGCTAACGAGTCAGCAACATTCGCGAAATATTCGACGGGCCAGCGTCTGGCCGGTGGACGCGCTCCCGAATGTATACCAATAATTCTCTTGCCTCCCTGAAGATATGGACCTAGAAGCGCATCCGCCTCCGCATAATCATCTGCAAACAAAGGAAATTCCAATCGCACTTGTAGGGACAGATGTATCACGTCCTGTTTGGCAATCGAAAGGCGAGAAAGATACGATACATCGGCCTCCACAACCAACGTTTGCACCAACAATTCCACAAGCTTCAGATTGCGCCATTTCTCATGCTGGTCGTCGGGATACCTTGCCTCTATCGTCAGACCAGCAGCTACGTTTTCGTAGTATCCCACACTGCAAGTTGCACCAAGCGCGAGTACAAACGGGTTGCTAGTACGCCCACTCCCATGCATTTGCACTACGATATCGTACCTGTAAGCGCGTTGCTCCGCGAGAAAACGCATGGTACGTTGTGCGTCATAGGCTACCTCGTTAATGCCTGGATAGCCAACAAACTCGACGAAACGGTCGATATAACGGGAGAAACGTTGTACAAAGGAGGCCGCCCACGGTAAGCCAATCAGCGTAATCTCTGCGTTAGGAAAATGCTGACGTAGAGCGCGAAACGCAGGCACCGCTACCAATAGATCGCCAAGTTGCAGAGCACGAAAAACAGCGATGCGTTTCACGCCCCCGTTCCTTTCAGCGCAAGCAACGCCTCCGCCTCCGCGACGACCTCTTCGGGCGCGATATCCAGACATGGCAAGCCAATGGGACATGCAAACAAATAGCAGGGATGGCACGGCGTAGGACGACGCAGCAGCCGCGCCGTTGTGGAACGCGGTCGCCACTGCTCTTCATAATCGGTACCGGAGAAAAGCACCACTTCGGGCGTACGTACAGCGTCGGCAAGATGCATCGGTAGCGTATCATTACAGATGACAAGTGCGGCATGCTTAATCAGCGCGGCATACTGGGCAAGCGTCGTTTTCTCTCTGAGTATATGTGCATCAGGTGCGGCATTGCTTACTTCGTCTAAAAGCGCGGCCTCACGCTCAACACCCGTCACCAGTACCTGCCAGCCGCGTTGCGTCAACTGCTGTGCCACAATGCCAAAACGCTCAGCAGGATAGCGGCGAGCCTTCGCACTCGCCCCCGGATGCAGCACAAGATACGGCTCTTCCGGCTTGATATCAACACTTCTTAGCAGTGAAAAAAGCATAGCATCTTCATTTTGTGGAAGAAAAACTTTCAACGAACGGTCCCTGGCAACAAAGCCGAGATGCTCTACCAGACGCAAATTGCGCTCCACCTGATGCATCTCTACCGGCCCTCCTTGTAGCTGCGTCGAAAGCGTACTCCCGCCAAACTCGTTCGACTCGCCCGCCCGTAAAGGAATACCCGCGAGATAGCAGACGTAGGCTGGCGTGTGTGGCGCTTGACTAAACGAGGTAAAGATGAGCACGGCATCGAAGCCTCGTTCCGCCAATAACTCTATCAGTTCGCGTTCACGAGCGGGGTCAAACGCCATACGCCCTCCAACATCCTGCCAGATGGGACGCCATATTATGACATCATCAATCCACGGCAGAAGCGGCACAGCACTGGCACCCGCAGGACTGGCAAGCAGCGTTATTCGTGCGGCAGGCGAGGTTTCTTTCACAGCGCGTACCGCAGGTCCCAGCATCAGCACATCGCCGGTATTGTCCAGACGCACCACAAGTATATTTTTTGCGGTGAGCCACTCATTCATGGGTCGCCTCCATGCCTCGCAACTGCTCCCTCTTGCCTGCTCGCGTCTCCGCGAGCAAGGCCATCGACGCCTCGCCAACCATTTGTGGCGATACCATGCGTAAACATTCATGCTGAATAGGACAAATGCGACTATAGCAGATGCGACACGGCACATCATGATACATCTGACGGTGCGGCACATGCCACGGCCCCCACTGCTCCGGCGGATTGGTCAGCGCAAACAGCGCAATCACAGGCGACTTTACCGCCGCCGAGACATGCATTGGCCCCGTGTTGTTTGTTACAGTAAGGTCTGCCGCCTCAAGCAGCGCGCAGAACTGGGGAAACGGCAGAGTGCCAGCCATTGCCAGCGTCGCGGAACGGTTCTCCGCTTTGACCCGCTCCAGTATCTGCTCGACAAGTGGACGCTCATCGCTCATACCCGTCACAACGACAAAGGCTCCCATTTGCTCAATCAACAGGTCGATAACCTCGACATACATCTCCCACGGATAGGTACGTGCGGGCATCGTACAGCCCGGATGCACAACCACAAGCGGACGCGAAATAGCATAGCTGTCAAGGAGTTGTGTAACTTCACGTCGCGCACTCTCAGGAACGCTCAGCACAAGGTCGCGCTCGTCGGTATCTATGCCAAGCACACGCACAAGATCGAGATTGTGCTCGACCTCGTGAATAATAACATCAGGGTGTTTGTGGCGCGTTGTCAGCAGTGAGCCTGGCCCGTCAATAGATGCCGCAACGCGAAGCGGAATATCGGCGAGATAGCAGAGATAGGCCGAGGGCAGCGGACTCTGGCGAAACGAGGTAAAGATAATCGCACCATCAAAGCGTCGCGCTTTGAGTTCGGCTATCATGCGCTGTTCTCGTTCGCTGTCCTGCGGCATCTTGCGCCACGGATCCATCCACGGCGCGGGATAGACGATTACGTCATCGATATCGGGATTGAGCGCGGCAACCTGCGCACCTATCGAACTCGCCAGCAGAGTGAGCGAGGCATCAGGTAACGCTGCCTTGACCGCATGAAAGGCTGGTGTTGTCAGTAAGACATCGCCTAGATTGTCGAGACGCACAAGCAACACCTTCTTGACCGTTTGCCAGCGTTCATCAATCATCGCGCAACCTCACTTCCAGTATGTGACTCACCTGTTCCATACAACTTCGCGATATGCTGAATAACGGTGCTTGTACTCATCGTACCCACAAGCGGCAAAATGACAACCTGTCCGCCACCTTTCCGCACCGCCTCGGCCTCCGGTAAGTTCTCGTCCGCGTAATCACCACCCTTGACATGAACACTAGGACGTAGCAAACGAATCAACTCGGTAGGCGTGTCTTCATCAAAAAGCACCACGGCATCTACGGCATCAAGTGCCGCAACCAGTGCCATACGGTCGCGCTCGTTATTGATCGGACGCCCGGCACCCTTCAAACGCTGAGTACTACGATCACTGTTGATGCCCACAATCAGCACATCCCCAAGAGCCTTCGCCTGACGCAAAAACTGCACATGACCTGCATGCAGAATATCGAAAACACCATTGGTGAAGACAATACGATGCCCGATCTCGCGCTCTGCATTCAAATACTCAATGAGAGGAAGCAACGTATTTCCAGATGCTGCTTTTTTATCGAGGCTATACGAAGTCAATATATGGGCACTTGTTGCATACTCCCGCAGGCTGACACGCTGTAGCAATTCTTGATACTGCACCACTGCCGTACGTTGTCGCGTCACCGCGATACTGGCTGCGTCTATTCCAATACGCGCCGCCTCTTCGATGTTCCCCCCTGCCGCTAGCGCTAGAGCCATTGCAGACGCAAAAGAGTCCCCCGCCCCAACATCGTTTGCATGCTCGACAGGGTGCGCTGGGAGATGTATTGCGCTCTGCTTCCGATCTAATAAGAACACACCTTGCGCTCCTAGTGTGATTGCCACATGCTGCGTGTTCAATCGACCAAGCATCTTGCGAGCGATCTGCTCAATAGATGCCAGAGAAAACGTTTCCTCTTCCGTACTCTCTGTAAACATTCGCGCCTCTAACAGATTTGGCGTTACTGCCGTGGCGTTGAGCAAGGAGAAGCGGTGCAACGCTTTCGAGTCGATAAGCAAGACTTTCGGTTGCGCTTCATGTAACACACGCAGGTGAGCAATAAGTGCCTCAGACAGCACTCCATAACGGTAGTCGGAGACAACTACAAGATCGCACTCCGCATACGCCTCTTCCAACCTGTCAATCAGGCGTTGCTGGCTCTCAGCACTATAGGTCGCTGGCCCCTCATCGAAACGCACAACATATTGGCCATCAGCTATAATCCGTAGTTTGTGTAATGTTTGCGCTGTCCCGTCCTCTACAAGCCACGAATCGCTCATACCCTGTTCTCGTAATGCAGTACGTAGTAAGCCGCCAGCAACGTCCGACCCAACGAGACCGAGAAACAGAACATCGGCATCGAGCGCACGTAAATTAGCGGCTGTGTTCGCGGCACCACCAGGAATGCGGTATTCTGCCGTTTTGCTCACAACAGGCACCGGACCCTCGCTACACAGGCGCGCGGCGGTACCCTCTAAATAGGTGTCAAGCATGGCATCGCCTATGACCAGTACGCGGAGTCGTCGAAATTGTCGCACAAGCTGTACAGGGCTAGCCACGGGTAACGCCTGCTACTTCCTGTCGCACCTGCCATAACGTGGGACGGTACACGAGGTCCGGGGTCGTCATTTCTTCGACATGACGAATGATGT
>CAXTUE010000362.1:0-5453 GCA_964247355.1 uncultured Ktedonobacteraceae bacterium
AGTCTCTACAATGCGCATGCGCATTGTAGAGACTAGATGTGTTGCGTCCCAAACCGATTTATGGGCTATGGATGAACACATATATAGCCAATGAATTGGCCTCGGACGCCGTGAATGTGGTCCCTACGAGATCCAGTGAGCAATATCTCTGTGCTAGTATATGGTTAGAAAGAAAGTATACAAAAAAGAGGATTGACATAGAATGATACGACCAATGCTTATCAAACCGGGGAACTTTGGTGTTGAGGTTGCCGCAGATGCGCGACGCGGCACGTTTGACGCGCACAACGAAAGTTTGCTAGCAAAACACATGCCCATTGACGCGGTTTTCATTGGTGATTCTATTACGGATATGTGGGCTATTGATGCGTATTTTCGGGGAACGCAAGGGTTGCTCGTCAATCGTGGTATTAGTGGCGACGTTACGCAATATGTACGGAAACGCTTTGAGGCTGATGTTGTGCAGTTGAGTCCGCATTTAGTTGTGCTCATGATTGGTGTTAATAATTTTTGGGACATCGATACATGGTGGGACTCCTCACTGGTACACACCGTACAAGAGATTGAAGAGGGTATCATAACCGATATTTCAGCGATGGTGAAGGATGCGTTGACGCATAATATCAAAGTCGCGCTGTGTAGTATTCTTCCAACCAATAGCAACAGCACAATTCGCAATACAGCGATACAACGTGTAAACGAGCGTTTGGAGCATATTGCGCACGAGCTACAGCACATTGTCTTCATTGACTATCACCGTCATTTTGTTGCCGGAGATGGTCTCACCTTACGCGCTGATTTGGCCGATGATGGATTACATCCGCACTCGGCTGGGTACGAGATCATGGCGAGCACATTGTTGAGCGAGTTGAGGAGTGCGGAAGTCTCAATTATTCAAGCACGATAGGCACATAATCATGGAAATGCATTCGCAGATATGCGTACAATACAAGAGAGCCTGACAGTATGCAAGCAGGTTAAACAGAGATGTAAAGGAGAGCAATGATATGCTCCTCGTTGGCGATATAGGCGGGACGAAGACAGAACTCGCGGTGTATGCATCAGTTACCACGCTGGCGGCGCCGGTCGCGAATGAACGTTTCCCAAGCAAGAACTATAAAGGGTTAGAAGAGATTATACGGGAATTTATTGAGAAATACAAGGTGCAGGTGGAGCGTGCTGCTTTTGGCGTCGCGGGTCCTGTTGTAGCAGACAAGGCAACGATCACAAACCTGCCGTGGATTATTGACTCGGAAAAACTGAAGAATGATCTCAACCTGAAATCAGTGCTATTGATGAATGATTTAGAGTCTATTGCCTCTGCCATGCCATTTCTACCAGCCTCCGATTTGGCAACGCTGAATCGTGGTCAAGCAGTGACGAATGGGCCGCTTGCAGTAATTGCTCCTGGTACGGGCTTAGGCGAGGCATTTTTGACGTGGGAAACACAAAATTATGTTGCGCACAGGTCCGAGGGGGGACATGCTGATTTCGCGCCACTGGACGAATTACAGATTGGACTGTTGCGCTACCTGCAACCACGAATAGGTCACGTTAGCTACGAGTGGGTGTGCTCTGGCGTTGGTATGCCTCACATCTATGCCTATCTTAAAGACAGCAACTACGCGCCCGAACCCTCATGGCTAACCGAACAATTAGCTCAGGCCAAAGACCCAAACGTTATTATTGCAAAGGCCGCAATGGACGAAAAGGCACCGGACCCTCTCTGTGTTGCAACTATCAAAACTTTTACCTCAATTCTTGCTGCCGAAGCTGGCAATCTAGCCCTTAAAATACTGTCTACGGGTGGTCTCTACATTGGTGGTGGTATTCCACGTCATATCTTACCGTTTCTACAGGAAGAGGCTTTCATGAAGACATTTTTAGATAAGGGGCGTCTAGGTGAGGCGTTGAGGCCAATGCCAGTGCATGTTATTCTTGACGCCAAAGTGGGATTACATGGGGCAGCCTATCGAGGGTTTGCGCTACAACAGCAAGAGTTGTAGGACTTAGATTATAGAAGAGAACAAATACTGCTGGGAAGACGGAGGGTAATGAAGCAGTCGAATTATTGCTGTCTTTCCCGTTTTTGTTAGCTAGAGAGTCTAAATATGAACGAACAACAATCATCAGGCGGCTTCACTCCTGAAAGCTTGAAAATGCTCCGGTCGCGGATGGCGTTTTCAGATACTATGCTCCGTCTGTTTAATGGGAGGGGGGCGGTCTCAGTACGCGATAAGTCATTAACAGGTCTACAAAATCTTCAGTTTCCACCCGTTCAATTACGCCACTATCAATTCAGGCTGGCTTTTTTTGAACGATCATTGGACGGCTTTATTCAGGATATTGCTGCTGATGTCCATGAGTACATGGATCGTACAGATAAGGGTATCCATCCGCTTGGCCTCAATTCCTATACCGATCGTTTACCAACACACATGGGCTATCAGTCAGAGGATGAAGCGAAAGCTCCAATGGTGCTGCTACTTCAAAAAGCTGAATGGCAACCCAATCGCTATTACCGCGTAGGAACATTTCATAAATTCCTTCAACAAAGATGGGTTTCGTTTCGCATTGAAACTATTACCAGCGTCTCCGCTACTGCTGACGAAATATTTATGGAAGTACGTATTGAGAATAGAGCGCAGTCTTCACTCACATTGACTGTTCTCCCCGATCAGCGCATTGCTGACCCCACTACGACCAATACCCTTCCCCTTCTTCCTATCTCCTCTGCTGACCCTTTTCGTCTGAATGCAGATCAGTTTCATATTACTGTTACCAGCGATCTACCATTGCACAAAACCGAGGGCTGGAACTGGAATGTCCCCGCAGCTTCCAGTCAAACTGCTCATTTCGCTATCCAGATGCAGTCTATCGACAAAATGCAGAGTACATACTCAGATTCCACAATCACACAGAGAATACAAGAGGCTGACACCGCGCTACGCAATCGTTTCCATAAGGTAGAGCAGACATTACCTCAAATATATACCCAAAATGCATCGTTCGATGAGTTCTATAAACGCTGCATCTTCACGGTGCTTGAATGTCGATGGGAGCGCGAAAACTTTATCTTGAATCCCTTTTATGCCGCTGGCACCTGGCTCTCTACACTGGCCTGGGATGTGACTTTTGCTGCTGAAATGCTTGCTATTCTAGACCCACAGGGCCTGCGCAAGACCTTTCTTACCTATATCGAGGGGTGCCTTGACTATAGCTGGCTCCAATGGAATGGAGAAACTTTTCACTGGTACGCACAAAGTCCATTTTCTCTGCTGGAGATTCTTCTAGCCTACCTTCAACACACTGGCGATACCACACTACTGGATACCGTGGTGAAAAAGCTCACTATCTTCGAGTGGCTCAAACGTATTGCCAAAGAGCTTAGAACACGCTATGCACGCGAAGACGAGTTGCTGGATTTCGGTCCCGATCCACGCGCCATCCTGGAGATGCGCACTGATGGCTATCAACATGTTGTGGCAACCACCAATGGCCTGGTCCTGAACTTCTATCTACAACTTTCAAAGTGGTGCCTGGAGAAACAGGACCCGGAAGCTGCTCAAATCCAACAATGGGCGCAACGCCTGCAACGTTCAATACATGAGAAATTGTGGAATGAGGCGGATGGCTGGTTCGATAACCTCTATCCAGATGGGAGCCGCCATTCGGTACGCGCTTATCATGTCTTTGATCTCCTTGATGCGCCATGGCTTTCTACTACACAACTCAACAAACTAATGGCACATCTTCAGGAAGGTGAATTTATTGGGACCTTTGGACTCTATTCGATGTCTCCGCTCGATACGGTGCATTATGACCAGGAGGATGCCGACTGGGGTGGAGGTGGTCAATATATTGGCATGCCGTTGCGCATTGTTGAAAATCTCTACCGTCAGGGCTTTCCAACGGTAGCATGGAATATTCTCGCGCGCTGCCTTCGTTGGAGCGAAGCCTACCCCTATTTTCCCCAGGAGGTCTTCACCGATTATCTGGGCAATCCATCTGTCGAGATGCCACTCCAGATCTCTGCTGGCAGCGGCGTGCAGGCTATCATTCATGGAGTGTTTGGTCTCCACCCTGCAATTGATGGCACACTTGAGATTCATCCTTTCTACCATAAAGAACTGGGACTGGCTCAATTGACTGGCTACCACTTCCGTAATCATACCTATGATGTTATTCTGCAGGTAGAAGGTTTTACTGTCTATTGCGACTCCAACTTGATCGCACAACAACCATATGGAGTATCATTTGTGGTTTCCTCCCACTGAAATGAGCGGTAATCCTTCTTCACTTGCTCCATACTATTCTTTTATTGGTTGAGTAGCGTACAACACATTGATTTTGTTCGGGGGTGTCTGGGTAGAGAAGCGTGTGTGTACTTCTTGCTCCTCCTCGGTGACACTTGTTTCTTCGGCCTCAGGAGGAGTGAGTATTCCCTACAGAATAAGGGTTGTGTGTAGTCTTTGCCAGAGCAATTGATGTGGCAAAGGTTTTGGTGGTGCAGGGTCATCCATCGTTGCGTTCCTTCCAAATGCTCGAAGTGTATCACTCCTGTATTTTACCACGCCTATACGGTTAAGAAAGGAGGGTAACTTCTTTCATAAGCGTATTATTTTATTGAGCATTATCAACGGGATGTGTTTGCCAACAGATGTAGATTATTGTGATATGCTCATAATGTGTCTTCGATTGCAGTAATCTTTACAGAGAAAGCGGGAACTTTCGTATGAGCAATGAAGTGTGTGTTGTTGTAGGGGCAGGGCCAGGAATTGGGCTTGCGGTGGCTCGTCGTTTTGGACGCGAGGGATTTCGGCTCGCGCTTTTGGCGCGTAAGGCCGATTCGTTGAAGCAGTATGCAGATCAATTAAACGGTATGGACGTGCAGACATTCTCCGCCGATGCTGGCGATGAAGAGTCGCTTACAAATGCTCTTGCCGATGTACATAAAGCGTTGGGAGCACCTTCTGTGCTTGTGTATAACGCCGCAATGTTTACGCAAGGTGTGCCAACCAAGCTTTCATCTGAGAGCTTGATTGCCAGCTTGCGCGTCAATCTTGTGGGTGCGCTTGTTGCGGTACAGCAGGTTGTGCCAGCGATGCAGCAAAATAAACGAGGTACTATTCTCTTTACTGGCGGTGGGCTTGCGACGAATCCCTCTGCTGAGGCTACGGCATTAGGCATTGGTAAAGCGAGCATTCGTTATTTGTGTTTCACGCTTGCGCAAGAACTCACGCCGACGGGTGTGCATGCTGCGACTGTGACGATTTATGGAACAGTACAGGCAGGGACGCACTTTGATCCCGATACCATCGCCGAGGAGTACTGGAAACTGCATATGCAACCCGCAGGCTCGTGGGAAACCGAAGTTGCGTATAGATAAGGTGTAGGAACCGCATTCATCACGTCCTTCTCGCAATCAGGATGCCACCACGGACGTGATGAAT
>CAXTUE010000363.1:0-5432 GCA_964247355.1 uncultured Ktedonobacteraceae bacterium
ACTGCATGCGGACCTTGTAGGCGCAAGAAATATTGCGATGCGGACGTTTCTCATTCGACAGGATTGGGTGAGAACGGGGCAGTTGTCAGTTGTCCCCGATGTATCGGACAAGGAAGCCAAAGCTACACGTCTGAAAAGGTATGCAGAATTGCGGTGGAGTCCTGATACAAGCCCCTCGCTTTAGCGATGGGGTAGCTGACGAAATGAGGGAAAACGTATGCCCAAAGCCAAAGTGTATGCCCTGGGTATCGACCTGGGAGGAACCAAGACACTCGTCTCTGTTGTCGATGTAGCATCGGGCGAGGTGATTTCCTCCGCTCGTAAACGCACCCGTGCCGAGCGTGGTCAGGATTTTGTGACGCAACGAACCATTGAACTCTCGACGGCAGCGATTAACGATGCTAATTTGCCCGATGGGTCACAACTGTTAGCGATTGGTGTTGGCGCGGCTGGCCAAATTGACCGCAAGAACGGAATTGTTGTCGACGCACCAAATCTTGGCGTTCACGACATGCATCTCGGTGATATTCTTAGGAAGCAATTTGGCAAACCTGTGTATGTCGGCAACGACGTAGAGGTCGCGGCACAGGGCGAGTATCTCTACGGCGCGGGTAAAGGCTTCGGCAACTTTGTGTGCATGTTCGTGGGAACAGGTATCGGTTCAGGCATTGTGTCAAATGGCAAGATGTATACTGGCTTGACGGGAACTGCGGGTGAAGTGGGACATATGACGATTCAGGCTGGCGGACGCATCTGTGGTTGTGGCAGTTTAGGATGTCTCGAAGCGTATGCTTCCCGCACCGCGATCACTAAATCAATCATGGCAGATATACATCACGGTCGTGCCTCTACGCTTTCAGATGATGCACAAAAGCAACTCAAAGAAGGCGAGACCGTTATTCGCTCCGGCATTCTGGCCCATGCTATTGAGCAGAAGGACGAACTTGTGATCGAGAAGGTGATGGAGGCGGCCAACTACCTCGGCTATGGTATCGCTTCGGTGCTGAACTTCTATAATCCTGATGCTGTTGTGCTTGGCGGCGGCGTCATCGAAGCCATCGACCTGCTCTATGAGACAGCGGTCCATCGCACACGAACGACAGCACTCTCCGAGCCTGCAAAGAAAACGCCGATTCTACGCGCTAAACTGGGCGACTTCTCCGGTGTTGTTGGCGCGGCCTGTCTGGGTGCTGCGGTTGCCGGGTATCACGTTTCTTAGCTCCTTGCCCACGGTACACCAATCTTTATGAGTTCGCGCCAGGATGATGTTGTGATGCCGTAAGCGTCCATGACAACATCATCCAGTGCTTCTTGACTGTCACGGGTGGCTTGTATCTTTGCCTCTCGCTCCTGCTCTATCTGGTGTAGTTGAGACAAAAAGGCAGCTGTAACTCTGGTATTGGGAAAGCGTATATCTTTCCCTCCTTTTGTATACGTCAGCGAGCCGCTTGCTCGCAGAATACGTCCAAAACCTTGCAGTGTCTCGGCGTTGAGCCTGGGGCTGAACGAAAGTAGACCTCTTCGTACCATTACATCGAAGGAGAGATTTGTCGTGGTAGTCAGTACAATATCTCCACGCATCACCAGTTCTTCGAGGCGTAATGTGGGAAGTTTTGATGCTGTAAGCACGGCATCAACTGAGACTTGCCGTGTTGCGTCTGAGCCATATGTTCTCTCATGAGTGTGTAAATCTTTATATACAGCGAGTACGTTACGTGTTTGTGTCGCAAGCTGCTTTTCACGTTCCTCGGTCCACACTGGTACGGGTAAGCGCAGGATTTCCTTAAAGTTCACATGTGCATTTGAGGAGAACAAGCTAAAAAGATAATTGCAGAGCGAACTCGTCAGCAGGCCAAAAACGGCATATGCCAAATCTTCGTACTTATCAGCTAGCGTATACATTACTAACAACGTTTCATCAGCTACAACAGAGTGTTGTTTATCTCGTTGAAGAATAGTACCACGTATAGGACGCTTCATTTCTAAGCCAGAAACCTCTTTGAGAAAGAGTACAATCTCTTTTTCATTCAGGTTTACAATTCTTTGAAGCTGCTTTTGTACCCATCGGCTTCCTGTGTAGTCTTTAATCGTATTAGTTAGAGTTACATAAGGATCAAGGTATGCACTAGCTTGCCAATCCCCCCAGTCAGTAACACACTTTCCTTTGGTCAATGGCAAGCTCTTTAGCTCATGTCTCAAATCGATCATAGGTTTAGCCCAGGTAGACCTTACGTCGCCCTTGCTCACTTCCATTTTGTCTCGCAACAGATCTGCTAAATCCTGGTTAGTATGGTTACGGATGAACTCCCAGAGGTCATATGTGCCGGAGTTGGCGTTGACGAGCCACGGTTTGCTCCATGTTGTCTTAGCCGGATAATTCTGAAGAACCTGAGTACGTGGTATGTGTGTTGCGTTTTGCGTCGCTTCGGCGATAGAATGGCCTCCGCGTACCTCTACGAGATCGTTTGCTGTCCCTACAAGATTGTCTACACGTATGACGCACACACCTTGCAGTACGCCTGGAAAAAGTACATCACGCACATAAAATCGGGTAATAGATGGAATGCTCCATTCCATTCGGCTGAACATTTCGCGCGCACGCATGGTTGACTCATCGCCAAACAGGTTCAAGGGGCAAATAAAGCAAATCGTT
Source organism: uncultured Ktedonobacteraceae bacterium (assembly GCA_964247355.1). GTDB lineage: Bacteria > Chloroflexota > Ktedonobacteria > Ktedonobacterales > Ktedonobacteraceae > JBBQVS01. The sequence continues at coordinate 2,654 of CAXTUE010000363.1, forward strand.
CCTCCTGGCGATACATAATAGGCTGCGAGCCGTAAAAAGAGCAAATAAAAGTTCTCGTCGCCCTTGACTACATCGCGATAGAAAGGATATTCCCCGTAGCTTTTGGCTCCTAAGATGATACCTCTATTCAAATAAGGGGGATTACATATTACGTACCCGAAGCTACTGTATTTCGCTTTTATTACGGCGGCTTCGTCTAAGGCAGCGGCATCATCTGTGAATGCTATCGCGGTATTCTGTTCGCTGGAATTGAGTACAGCTTGTGGCATCTCTAAGCTATTGGTGTTATAGATAGCGAAACGCTCTATATTCGGTCGCTCGCCTCTGCTCCAGAGCAGTGCAAGGTCATCAAGCACCTGAATAAATAAATTCAGTTCGGCTAGATAGCAAGAGAATGGATTTATTTCGAGTCCGACAAGTTTATTTTGCACTTGTTCTATGAACGCCCGTGAAAGTGCAAGTGGGTCTTGCATGTTTGGTGAGGAGATGAGGGTCTGCTTGAGCCTTCGTGCTGCATGCACAAGAAAACTGCCAGAGCCGCAAGCTGTGTCGATCAAGCTTTCGCCGATAATCGCGGATGTATTATATTCGGCACGATCAAGCATAAATTCAACGATAGCAGGAGGAGTCAAAAAATGCCCTTTTTGATTGCGCGCAGTACGCTCGATGAAAGCTTCATACGTAAAGCCAAGCAGGTCACTGGTCACATCTTTGAAGTTGTATTGATTGAGCCGGTGAAGTACGAGCGCAAGTAAGTAGTCATCGGGAAGAAACCAATCGAAAACAGGCTGTTGAAAGAAGTGTCTATAGAAGTTCGCTACGCGCCGGTAGACAAGTGGCAGAAAAGACTCTCCACGAATTTCATCAATGCTATCCATTGAAGAACTGCGCAAGAAGTCGAACCAATTTTTGAAGCCGCCATCTGATACAATACGCGGCATGATGTTCTTATCTTCAAGCACACGAGCAAGCAATAGGCGCACAAAGAAGACATAACTCACCTGCTCTGCGAAAGCATTTTGGCGTTGCATTTCTACCGCATCGTCGCTACCTCTGTCCTCACCCTCTATATACTTATAGCGTTCAAGCCATACTAAATAAGCTGCGCGAATACGCCGGGATGTACTACGTGCAAGCTCACGTTCCCGGACCGTTGAAATAACCGCGTTTATTTCTTGAATAAAGGTCGTCCAGAGCGGAAGCGTAGCCGTCGTCATTGCGGGTTTGAGCCGCTCGATAGAAGATACACTGATATCCGCTATATTCGCTTCCAGGTCACGAAGACCAGTTTCGAGACCTGAGACTTCATCAACTCTAACAGCCGCGCCACCTTTTAGCCTGTTGAGAAGGTCTGTGGTCAGAGTGGCATAGCGCTGCTGACTGAAACGAAGTTCATTTTTCGCCTCCTCTAGCTCACTCGTGACTGTGCTAAGTCGCGCTTTAATCGCAGTCACCAATTGATCCAGTACAAAGCGACTCTCAGCAATAAATGTACGTAGTGAGGCATCGTCAGTGAGCGATTTCGCCTGTTCTTGCCATATGTCTTTATCGACAGCGATTGCCGCAACAAGGGTAGAGACATCGGTAAAACGTTGCTTGCGGAAAAGTAGGCGCAGTAGCTCGAAATTCGCCTCTTGATTGAGAAGTGTTGGATGAGGTCCAAAAACGTCATCGACGCGAATTTCAACCAGTGTTTGATGCTGACCGTTAGCATCGAAGCGTAAGCCTATGACGAATCTGCTATTCGTCCACAGGCAATAGCCAGAGGTTCCTGCGGTATAGCGTCTCAATTGTTTTAGTGAAGCATCGCTAAAGTGTTCAGTAGTGTTCTTATCTTCTAAGATAAACGCTGTCGCGCCCAGCATCTTGACAACATAATCGGGTTTATCTTCGGGACGACCCGGTGTAGGGCGATTGTAAATACTATCGCCCTCAACAAAACCTAGCCACTCTAGCAATTTTCGAGAAAATTGATTGTCTACAACGTCCGCTTCATCGTTTGCTCGTTGCGCTGAAGGAAGGTTGAGATACTCAGAGTAAGAGAGTGTTTTTCCACCTATATTAACCTGTAATGGCTCGATAATAGTCGTGCCAAATGACTCCTGTGCTGTTGCCAACTGCTCACCCTTCTACACTGTCTCAGCAACAATCTCTTCCAGTTTGGCGAACAGTGGTGCGGGTGTAGGGAGTTTTGTCCCTGCTGGCACGTGCGCGAGACGCCAGAACATTTTGTCGGCCTCGCCCTCAAAGCCGAGGTACTCGTGCAGCTTTTGCGACGAGAACGGCAGGTAGGGGCTGAGCATGGTATGCAAGCCGCTCAGCACTTGCAGCATGATGTAGATCGACATGCCAGCGGCTTCGCGATCAACTTTGATCTGTCTCCACGGTGCCTGCTCATCGAGATAACGATTGGCCGCACGTGCCACCGCCATTGCCGCGTTTAGGCCGTCCTTCATGTGGCATAGAGCAATGTTATGGCCGACTAATCCAAAACCGCGCTCGACTTCGGCCAGAACCTCACGGTCCGCCTCGCGCAACGCTCCTGGCTCCGGTACTATGCCATCAAACTTGCTCTGCAGGAACGTTAATGTGCGATGTACCGCATTGCCATAGGTCGCGACCAGCTCATCATTGTTGCGCCGTACCAGTTCTTCATACGTGAAGTCTGTGTCGCGTCCCTCTGGTGCCGTGGCTGAGAGATAGTAACGCAGCGAGTCAGCACTATAGCGGTCGAGCACGTCGGGCGTCCATACCACGTTGCCGCGACTGCTCGAAGCCT
>CAXTUE010000364.1:0-5428 GCA_964247355.1 uncultured Ktedonobacteraceae bacterium
CCTCTTGCGAGTGCCTAGGTTGCAACGGCAAATAACATTTACTACAACGTACTTACAGGGTCGATATCGACCTCCCAGCCGGGAGCATCGACGACACGCAGCAGACGATGCAGATCGGGGCCACGAGCGATAAGCTGCCAGCGATATTTGCTACGGATGCGCTCCATCATGGCTGGTGCAGGACCAACAATATCGGTATTCGGCAATTGTAGTCGCTCGATCCACATAGTAAGTTTCTCCGCTAATAGCAGAGCTTCATTCTGACAACGATAGCGATTTTCATGACTATAGGTAAACTTGACGAACTGGCGAAACGGCGGATAGCCATAGCGTTGCCGGGCCTCAATTTCCGCATTGTAGAACTCGTGGTAGTCATGACGCGAGGCCGCGTCGATACAAAAGTGTTGCGGATTAAACGTCTGAATAATCACCCGTCCCGCCTCAGTACCGCGACCCGCACGGCCCGCAACCTGTGTAAGTAACGTAAAGGCACGTTCCGGCGATGAGTAGTCAGGCAGGTTGAGCGCGATATCAGCTGAAACCACGCCTACCAGCGTCACACCAGGTAAATCCAGACCCTTCGCGATCATCTGCGTACCAATCAGAATATCAGCCTGACGGTTTGCGAAACGGTCCAGCAGTTGTTCGTGTGCGCTACGATTGCGCGCGGTGTCCCTATCCCAGCGTAAGAGACGGGCATCGGGAAAGCTTTTTTGAATTGTGTCCTGGACCTTCTCCGTGCCCACACCGAAGTAGCGTATGCCCGAACTGTTGCAGTTTGGACAAAACTGGAGCATTTTGCTCTTTTGTCCACAGTAGTGGCACAGCAAAATACGCTCGGTAGAATGATAGGTAAGTGGTATATCGCAACGGTCGCACTGCGCGACAAAGCCACAGTCACGACACAATACACAGCTTGCCGCACCACGCCGGTTGAGGAAGAGAATCGCCTGTTGTCCCCTGCTCAAAACGTTCTCAAGCTCCTCCTGCAAACGACGACTGATGATGCTGGTATTGCCGGTATGCAGTTCGGCTCGCAAGTCGACAATCTCGACGGGTGGTAGCGATGCGCCGATGCGTCCGGGTAATTCGACGAGACGGTAAACGCCCTGTTCGGCTCTGTAAAATGTTTCAACGGATGGTGTGGCACTGCCCAGCACAACCGGAATACACAGAATTTTGCCCAGTGTCAAGGCACTCATTCGTGCGTGATATGTCGGTTTGCGCTCGCCTTGCTTGTACGCTGCCTCGTGTTCCTCATCCAGAATGATCATACCAAGATTGGGAACTGGTGCGAAGAGGGCTGAACGCGAACCAATCACGACATCGACCTTGCCCGCGCGAATGCGCCGCCACTCATCATAACGTTCGCCCGCGCTTAGCTCGCTGTGAATAACAGCAACACGGTCGGGAAAACGGCCCGCGACACGCTGTACGGCCTGTGTCGTCAGCGCGATCTCTGGTACCAGCACGATACCGCGTTTACCCTGCGTGATGATCGCAGCAAGGGCCTGTAGATAGACCTCTGTCTTGCCACTCCCTGTAACACCGTGTAGTAGGATTGGGTGTGAGGCATCACCAAGTATATGTTCTATGGCTTGTTGCTGATCAGGTGTGAGAGCCAGTGGTTTCGATGCCAGTATCGTACGACCAAAGAAGGGGTTGCGCCGCACCTCCGTCGTTTCGATGAGAATAATGTTGTCGCGCACTAACGGTTGTAACTGTCTCTCGGTTAACTCACACGCTTTGCACAACATCCCCGGCGTCCAGTATTGTCCCGATGCGGGCGCCTGCTGTAACAGGTCGACGGCGGCAAGCTGGCGACGAGCCAGCAAACGCTCCTTATCCTCTTCCGAAAGCGTCAGCGTAGCGGTTGCGCCAGGAGTAGGCCATGCATGTTCGACACTGCTTTTGCTGCCAGCCTTGCCACCAGGACGCCTCCGCACATTATCGGGCGCAAGCAGAATCGCGGCTAACGATTCCACGTCGCGCTGTGCAATCTCTTCAGCTCGCTGACGCCATGCTGTGAGTGTCTCGCCTTGTGCTATGAGCCGCACAATACGTTGAACGCGTGGCTTCGCCTGTGGTGCGTGTAGTTGTGCGTCGCGCTGCACAAGGCCGCTTTCAAGCGCCTCCTTCAACACCTCTTTGGCGCGTTTCGGTCCCAGCATCTCCTTCAATCGCTCGACATCCAGCGCACCCTCGGCAAGCAGCATACCAATTAAAGCGCGGGTGCGTGGCGTTTGCTCGCTTGCCTCAGCAGGAATAGTATCTGTGACAAGATGGAGAACAACTTGTGAACGCTGCATCAGGCCAGGAGGCAACATCATGAGAGCAACAAACGCAAGTGGTGTGACGTAGTAGTCCGCCATCCACTCGGCTAGCGCACGTTGATGTGGAAGCAGGGCCGGTTCGGGGTCAAGAATTGTGTGCAGAGGACGCAACACCTCGTCACCTTCCAACGCGAGCATCTCTGTCTCATGCTCTGCAATCGTCCAGACGATACCTTCGACGAGCCGCTCACCATAGGGAACCGCGACAAGCTGCCCCTCGCGTAACTGGCTCTGAAACTCCTCCGGCACAAGATAGGTCAACAGAGGGTGCTCCATCTGCCAACTCGCGGCGGCGGTCAAAACATGAGCAAGCATGGAGCTACCGCCTCTCAAACGAATGTGCCAGCGCGGATAAGCCAAAATGAACCATCGTCGGACGACCATGACAGCAACTATACGGTGCCTGCGTCTGCTCCAGTTGCTCGATCATCTCGCGCATCTCGCTCACAGTAAGAAAATAGTTAGCCTTGATTGCCGCCTTACACGCCACATTTGCCAGCGCCTGCTCTTCCCATGTTTCCGTATTCCCAAAATTATCTTGCGCCGTAAGCTCAATTAACAATTCATGCAGAGAGCGCATGTTCATCTGCTTGACGAGAATAGTGGGTACCGCGAGCACGGTAAGCATATTGCTTTCGGACATCTCAAACGCAAAACCGATCTGGGTCAATTGCTGCTCATGCTCTTCAATCGCCTCTAGTTCGCTTGGTGCTAACGAAAGGTCTACAGGTGTCAACAACAGTTGTGAAATCGGAGTGCGAGCCTTCATTGATGCCACCATGCGTTCGAGCAGAATACGCTCGTGTGCCGCGTGCTGGTCAATCAAATACATTCCGTCCTCGCCCTCGGTCACGATATAGCTCTGCGAAAGCTGGCCCACCACACGCAAACGCGGCAAACGGCGCGCCTCTCGCTCATACGTTTGGCCTAATACTATCTCTTGTTGAACAGGCTGGTGCCCCTGTAAGAAACGATTCATGCCGTCTTGCTGGTCTATCATTTCTGTTGAAGAATGCAAGGCATCAGGTTCTCTCTTCTCGTCCGTCGCGTTGTCCGCATGTGATGCATTGCTTCCTACGGATGCCTCTTGCCATGAAGGACGTGATACATCGGTCCCCACCTCTGGCATGGGGGTAGTGCTTATTTTCTTTTGCCCATTTTCGGTTGCGTGAATATGATTTTGCCAGAGGCGCGGGGGCGGAGGGGGCTTTGTGCCGCTCTCCTCTTCCGCGACGGTGAGCCAGGGATTATCTTGAGGGAGTGCTTGTTCCATATTGTCTTCTTCGGGAAGTGCTTCGACAGGAGGACGTGATACACCAGTCTCTACAGTGTTGTTGGTAGCGAGAGAAGTATCTTTCCACTCAGGCATTGCAGGTTCTACGAGCAGGGCCTGACGCACGGCGCGTAAGACGGCGGCGAAGACGCGACGCTCTTTGAGAAAACGAATTTCGGTTTTGGCGGGATGGACATTGACATCGAGCAGTGCCGGGTCGATCTGGATGTTGATGACGGCAATAGGGTGTCTACCCGTAAGCAACAGCGAGTGGTACGCGCCCTCAACGGCGGAGGTGAGCATACGGCTCAAGACCCAGCGTCGATTGACGAAAAACGAGATAAATTGACGCGTACTTTTGTAGCACGAGGGACGGCTGACGTAGCCTGTCACAATAGGGTATTCCAAATCGTCAACGCGGTCAGTTTGTACCGTTGTACCCGTTTGCACCATCTGGTCTGCGATCTGTAGTCCATAAACCTCGACCAATACGCTTGTTAGTTGGCCGTCCCCCGGTGTCGCGAAGATTTGCTTGCCATCGCTAAAGACATGAAAACGAATTTCGGGATAGGCGAGGGCATATTGCTCAAGCAGGTGATGACAATGACTGACCTCTGTATGCCTGCTTTTGAGAAACTTGAGACGTGCGGGCACCGAGCTAAACAGGTTGCGTACAGTAAGCGTTGTGCCCTCCGGTGATGCGGCAGTTGTAACTTCTGAGAGTTGCCCATTTACAGCGTGTATTTGCGCTCCTTGCTCGGCTCCACGCGCGCGACTGACGAGCGTTACTTCGGCAACGGCGGCTAGACTTGCCAGTGCTTCGCCGCGAAAGCCTAATGTAGAGATATGCTCCAGGTCGTCAATCTGCGCGACCTTACTGGTCGCATGGCGAGAGAGTGCAAGTGGCAGTTCATCAAGAGGAATACCGGAGCCGTTGTCGGTGACGCGAATCAGTTGTAGGCCGCCCTGCGCAAGATCGACGCGAATCTGTGTCGCGCCCGCATCTATACTATTTTCAATTAATTCTTTCACAACAGAGGCTGGTCGCTCAACCACCTCGCCAGCAGCGATTTTAGCCGCGACATCGGGCGCAAGTTGACGTATTGGCATAAGAGAGAACTCCAAGAGCAAGCATAGAGCAATAGAAAATAGAATAATAAGAACGAGTGTTCAGAAGCTATTATAACACAGGTCTCAATTAACGTGGAAATAGACGGACGCCCACCAGGGGACTAACCCTACTATACACGATGCATCGTGTATAGTAGGGTTAGTCCCCTGGTGGGCGTCCGTCTATTTTAATTGCCAAATTTATCACGTTCGTTTTTACGAAAGTCCTAACGCGTCATCATCTAGCTTAAACAGTCTCCGCAGTTTGTCCCGAAAATATGGACTTGGATGGCTGTCACCTCTTTCCCAACGTCCCACAGTAAATGCATTGGTTCCGATTTGCTTTGCTACATGCAATTGGGACCAGCCACGAAGTAAACGCTGCCGTCTCAGGCGCATGTTGGGCATCCTGCTCTCGCTACTCTCTATCATGCTCAAACTCCTTTTTTCCTGTTCGCGTCAAACTTACTTAACAGAGATGTACCAAAAGCTCTTCAGTAAGAAAGACTTCAAGGTGATACAAACTTGATATGTTCGTACAGGTCAATCCAGGGCATACTAGGTACAGAAAGTGAAGGGTAAGCAATCCTTCAGTATAGTGGAAATGAAAGGAAATTTCACGATGAATTCACAACTCTTTGTACGGCTCGATCTGGTTGGTCCCGATGATGGTGATGGTAGCGACAAAATTCAGTAGGGAACAGCACAAGGC
>CAXTUE010000365.1:0-5424 GCA_964247355.1 uncultured Ktedonobacteraceae bacterium
GTGCATGCAGCGTATCATGGAAGAACGGCAACACCCACAGAAACATCGGAATCGCAATCAATGTCCCCACGAGGAGTACAATGAAGGGGAGTGCAACTTCTTGTGCCGTGGTAACTTGCTTATATCGCGAGGGCATGAGCGGCACACGCAGCAGAAGGCGGTCAATTGCGCCTGGCTTAGACTCCTCTGTCTCCTTTTCGTACTTTAGTGAATCAAAGCCAATCTGCTGGTAGAGCAGTAATGCCATCAGACCTTCAATGAAGGGACGCACAACATGACGCACGTCGTTCCACTGCTGAATCGAGAGCAATTGAATGACGCCGCCATGAAAGATATCGCGGCTCAGCAAATGATCCCAGGTGTATTTGACATTCCAGAGATGCACGTCAAGATGCTGGCTCAAAATGGTGGTGACAACATGCTGGCCAGTGAGCCATTGCGTCAGGATAAAGTAGAGGGCGATCATCGACAACTTACCGATATGCCCGAAAAACAGGCCATAAAGCTGGCTTTGGGTGAAATTGAGGAGCGTGTCCCTCCGCTTGAGTTGAGGACGCTTAGTGTGAGCTTCTAACGCAGGAGCACTCATAATCATCTTTCATCAACTTGAACCTGTAAACAATCAAGAGTAGTTTCCAACACATTTCAAAACCAATTCCACTCTATTCAGATACGTTCGGCCAAGCCAGTGAGTTTCATCTCGCAGTGTTGCTCTTGCTCTCAGCTGCATTGCACTTCCTGAAAAAACTGCTTACACTATAATGTCCCTTTACCGTACCAATCCCTTGCGCCGCATTTGGTCAAGATCAAACTCGATTGGCATAATTGGGCTAATTTTTGTTTCAGCACATGCCCAGCCAACCAGAGAAAATCCTATTTGTAACCCTTGAGCAATTGTGGACGAGGAGTTTTGTGCAACGAGTTGTAAGCACTCTTGCCACAATTCGAGCATCCTTCCCTCATCAAAATGTTCTTGATAACCACGTAGTAGAGCATCATGGGGGGTGAAATCGTTGTAGTTCAGGTGGAGCGTCGCCGCGATTAAGAAGAGCCAGTATCCTACCTGACTTCCTTCTAAGATAGTATCAGGCTCTCGCCCTGCATGCACATGCTCCCCGTTTTGTACATCGACAAGTTCCTGTAGCTCATCGGCTAAACGTGAGACAAGGTAACTCTGGCTATGATCTTGTAGTAGGCGCGAGGTATTCGACTGCTCACTCATATCATTATCACGTAAATATAGGTATACATCATAGAGCTGTCTCATCTTCACTCGCAACTCTTCTGGTGTCTCAATGGGGACAGACTGCTTATCAATGTGAAATTCATCTTCTTGTGGCTGAGATGTATCTTGCGTCATATTGTCCTTCCTGTACACTTCTTCAGGATCAAAGATACGTTGTGCAACAACCTCCAGAGTAGTGTCTGACAGCAAACGCCGGTAGTAACAACTCTTATAGCCATCGTGACAAGCTGCGTTACCGTTTTGCGTTACACGAATGAGTAGGCTATTTTCCTCACAATTGACAAAAATATTGTGTACTTCCTGTGTATTGCCAGATTGCTCGCCCTTACGCCAAATTGTGTTTCGAGAGCGACTAAAAAAGTGTGTAAAACCTGTCTCTCGTGTTCTTTGTAGGGCTTCTTCATTCATAAAAGCCATCATCAACACTTCATTGGTTGCATCATCTACAACAATGCTAGGAATGAGACCCTGACGATCAAAGTGCAACATGGTGTTTCTTCACTTTCCCTATCTTTGACTTCTCACAACGTACAAATAAAGGTTTAGCATGGCCGCACAATAATGTCTCGCTCTTGCAGATAGTGTTTTACATCGCAGACACGGAACTCGCCAAAGTGGAAGATTGATGCAGCAAGCGTTGCATCAGCTTTACCAAGCGTGAAGCCATCATAAAAGTGTTCTAATGTGCCGACACCACCGGACGCAATAACTGGTACTGAAACCGCATCCGATACGAGCGCATTCAGCGTTAGGTCGTATCCCTGTTTTGTGCCATCGCGGTCCATACTGGTTAAAAGAATTTCGCCTGCGCCCAACGCAACTCCTTGTTGTGCCCATTCCAGTACATCTTTTCCTGTAGGGGTACGACCACCATGAATAAACACTTCATACTTGCTTGGCATCGTATCATTTGCACGAGCATCAATTGCAAGCACGATACATTGCGCACCGAACTGTTCCGCACCAGCCTGGAGTAGTTCGGGGGCTTGAACTGCTGATGTGTTCAGCGATGTTTTGTCGGCACCGGCGCCCAGTGTTGCGCGAATATCTTCTAGTGTTCGCAAACCACCACCAACCGTTACTGGAATAAAAACTTGCTCTGCTGTTCGACGCACTACGTCAAGCATAGTCGCACGATTCTCATAGGAAGCTGTGATATCAAGAAAAACGATTTCGTCGGCCCCTTCCGCGTTATAGAATTTCGCGAGTTCTACCGGGTCGCCAGCGTCGCGCAGGTTTACGAAGTTCACTCCTTTGACCACACGCCCCTTTGCCACATCAAGACACGGAATAATTCTTTTCGTCAGCATGTACTCCGCTACCTCTCTAGCTGGCGTATGGCGGTATGAAGGTCTATATCGCCTGTATATAAAGCCTTCCCGACAATTGCACCCTCGACTCCCACCGCAGCTAGAACGTGTAAATCGCCAAGAGAACTCACACCACCAGATGCAATCAAAGAATACGTGCTTGTTGACTGTATAATTGTCTCTTGCATACGTCCTATTGCTTCAATATTTGGTCCTGTCATCGCACCATCGCGCGCGATATCTGTGTAGACGAAGCGACGCACTCCTAATTTGCTCAACTCTTTTGCGAGGTCTGTCGCGGTAACGTCCGATGTTTCTCGCCATCCTGCAATGGCTATTCGCCCATCTCGTGCATCTAGCCCTATCGCAATCTTGTCTCCATAACGTGTGAGTGCCTCCTGTAGTAGCGCACGGTTTGTAATAGCAATCGTACCTAGTATAATGCGATCTACTCCTGTACCAAAAACCTGCTGTATATGCTCCATAGTACGCAGGCCACCACCTACTTCAATATGTGCATGTGTTGCGGCTCTCACTTTTTTGATAATCTCGATACTCACTGGATAGCCCTGTGCTGCCCCGTCAAGATCGACAACATGAAGCCACTTAGCTCCTGTCTTATGCCATCGTTCCGCTACCCGTGCTGGATCGCTATCGTATACCGTTGTCTTTGCATAATCACCTTGATACAAACGTACACATTGCCCGTCTTTAATGTCAATCGCGGGAAGAATTATCATGATTTTGCCCACCTCACGAAATTAGAGAGTAGTTGCAGTCCAAGCGTTCCGCTCTTCTCAGGATGAAACTGTGTGCCCCATACTTGCTCCGTTGCAATAACGCTACAATACGGAGAGCCATAGTTGGTAACGGCAGCGACACCCTCTGCATTTTGTGGTTCAACATAATATGAGTGTGCAAAGTAGAAATAAGTGTTCTCTGGAACACCGATAAAAATGGGCAGGTTTTCTTGAAGAGGCTTAACCAAGTTCCAGCCCATATGTGGAATCTTCGGACCATGAAGAATACGTCGGACCTCGCCTGGAAACAGGCTAAGACCGTTGACCTTGCCTTCAGCATGACGCTCAGCTAACAATTGCATGCCTAGACAGATGCCAAGAAAAGGCTTCCCTTGTTGCGTTGCCTCGCGAATAGCATCATCCAAACCGTGCAGAGCTATTTGCTTCATAGCGGCACTAGCAGAACCAACCCCTGGAAGGACAATGGCTTTAGCCTCCTTTATAATAGCAGGCTCATTTGTCACCCGCACCGTTGCACCGACGTGTTCCAGTGCCTTTTCGATGCTATGAATATTTCCCGCACCATAATCAATTACTGCGATCATTGTCTTTTTCCTTCGATATTCCAGGATGTTATACCATTATTCCCCATAAACACGGCAAGTGCAAATCCAAGCCATCCTATCTTCGTGGGCATACGCTCAGTATCCACAAGGTTCATTGTGAGGAGAGGACAGCATAGCAGAGCTGATTGCATAATCTCAAGCCAGTCGTCGGGCAACGCATCTCTCGAACGTAATTCTGCAAGCAGGGGCCGCAATAGATACTTTTCCTTTATTTGGAGCAGAGCGTGTCGTACAGGAGTCAGGGTATAATCATGGTCTACAATAATTGTTGTATTGTCAACGCGCACCGCAACCTCGTGTTGCGGTGCAATTTCTGCTGGAAAGTACATCCATGTAGCAAAGACATTGTGGAAAAGCGGCTTGATGACATCTAACAAAGATGTATGGCGACCGGCAAAGGCAGGGTCGAAATAGAGGTACTTTTCGTTGTTCTCTAAAAAGACATTGCCAAAATGAGCATCTCCGTGCCCTATGATAGTGAATGCGTTCTTAGCCGGGTTCAGCACTTTTATAGCTCGCTCGATCAACTCACCTAGCGTATAGTCCTGATCGATACCATTGATACGCCACCTACAAGTCAGAAGTGTATCGAACGGAATACTCTCCTCATCCTTAAGAAGTTTGATACGTTTACCACCATAAAAATTTTTGAGGCGATCCCCTGTCAAACGATGCCAGAATAATTGATGAATTGGAGCAGAAGCGTGTTCTTCTGCTGAACTCTGCTCAAGGGTCCTTGTGTAGAGCGTAAGTAGATGTTCGCACTCACGTTTTTCAGCTTGTATAAGCATCTCTTCCGTAGCATCTGTGTTCTGCTGAGTCTCGACAGCACGCGTTAAATCAAATATCACAGGCCAATGTACCACGGGATAAATAACCATTTGCTGCTCATGTTCATGCACAGTGCGGATAGGCTTGACGATGTTATACCCGGCTTGTCTCAATACTTCGGCATGATAGTATTCTTCCAGGATACCCTGCTCTTCTATGTGCGTCTTGAAAAAATACTCTTCTCCGTTCGCTCGATAAAATCCATTAAAGGAGTTCAACGAAACGGCTTTGGGTATAAGTGTCACGCTTTCTACCTGCAAATCCATGTGCAGTGCGAACCAGCGGTGTAGTAAATGCTCTGCTTTTTCGCGTTCGCGAAATTGCAATCGTTGAATGGTTGCTAAGCTGTCAATTTTCTGTATAAGCTGAGGAAGTTTTGTTATATCTGCAATCAGGAAATCTGGTTTGCTTTGCTCAAGAATAGTCCGTGCTTCATGCGTTTTTGCACCGGTTAGAACGGCGACAGTTATTGCTCTTGCCTCATGTCCTCCATGTATGTCACTTGGCGTGTCTCCGACCACAATAAAGTTTTGTATTCTATGACTATAAGAATGCTCGTATTTATAATCAGGATGAGCGGCTAGGAGAAACTGATATGGATGCGGCTTTAAAAGAGAGAGTATTTTTCCTTGTTCGGCTAGTTTTGCCTCGGCTTTGGCAACCTGAGAATT
>CAXTUE010000366.1:0-3200 GCA_964247355.1 uncultured Ktedonobacteraceae bacterium
GAGAGAATGGCTGGTCCAGGAAAGAATAGTGAAACTCATGTCCACGTACCACTTCGCCTCGTCGGGTCAATAGCGTATCTTGTAGTGACGTAGCCTCACGATAACCAATGACCAGACCGCGCCCGTCCTTATTCATTGTACTATGTTGCTCTACAGCACCCACCATAGGCAGTTTCTCTCCTGATGCAAGAGTAATTGACTGGCATAGGTACATCAGTCCACCACACTCGGCATAGCATGGTATATTCTGACTTATAAGCTGAGCAATATCCTCACGCATACGCGCATTTGCGGCCAGACGTTGCGCATACTCTTCTGGAAAACCACCCCCAAAGTAAAGGCCATATACATCCTTTGGCACTCGCTCATCATGCAGTGGACTAAATGGTACTAGCTCTGCTCCTGCCTTACGTAACAGGTCTAACGTATCAGGATAATAGAAGTTAAATGCCTCATCCTGCGCTAAGGCTATAGGAATGTCCTTACGGTCTTTTTTCTGTGTCGGAAAATCTTTAGAGATGTGCCTTTTAAGTGCTGGTGTCTGCCGGGCAAGTTCGAGAATACGCTCAGTTCGACAGGTTTCACGTACATGCTGTGCTAGAGCTGTGAGACGAACTGAGTCAAGCGCATGTTCTGAGGAAGGAATAAGGCCAAGATGACGCTCTGGAAAAGTAATGGCCGGATCGGTGCTGAGATAGCCGAGTAACGGAATGCCACATATAGGCTCGATAGCTTCACGCAAAAGGTTAGCGTGCCCTTCACCTCCAACACGATTGGCAATGACACCAACGATATTTATTTGAGGATCGAGTTGCTGAAAACCAAGCACTACGGCAGCAGCACTACGTGCCATTGCCCCCGCGTCGATCACGAGGATGACGGGAGCATCGAGCAATTTTGCAACTTCAGCACTGCTACCGATATCGCTTGTACTGCTATGGCCATCGTAAAGCCCCATCACACCTTCGATGATGGAGATGTCGGCATCAGCCGTTGCTGCAGTAAAGAGGTCGAGCATTCGTGGCTTAGAAATCATCCAAGTGTCCAGATTGTAGCAAGGGCGACCAGCAGCTTGAGCTAGATGAGAGGGGTCAATGTAATCTGGCCCAACTTTAAACGGTTGCACACGCAAACCGCTTGTACGCCAAGCAGCAATGAGAGCCATTGTTATCGAGGTCTTGCCAACTCCACTCGCTACTCCTGCAATAACAATCCTACTACAATTCTGGACATCATTCACATGCTCTCTCCTGGAAGATTTCTTGTGTTATTTGCTGCTCTGTTCTTTAAGCAACAAACATCGCATACAACCTATTATATATTACGCATTAGGGCCATGATCGAAGAAAATGACGTTTTGAGCGTCGTGACGACTTCCCTCTGCAGGCACCTCATCGGGATAGCCAACGGGGAAGACGCAATAGCTTTTCCAGGTTGAGGGGACATTGAGGAACTCATGCAATTCCTCTTCCATTTGCATATTAAAGTGCTGGTTCGATGCGGCTAATCCAGCAGATGCTATTGCGTTCCAGACATTCGCCTGGACAATGCCGAGTGCCTGAGCCGCGAAACTGCTCACGACCTCTGGACTCATCATGCCCGACGCAAGTTGTTTCTCCGCAATCGTTGTGTCCTCGAAGAACACAAGTGTGAATATGCCTGCACGATAGCCAGGAATGCGATTTAGAGCGCGCTGCAGTTGTTCGCCTTGCAATTTTTGCTTCAAGGTGCTCTCAACGAAATCCCAGAATTCCTGGTTGCGCTCTTTGAGTACGACAATACGTGCAGGCTGACTGTTGCCAGAAGAGGGCGACCAGCGAGCCGCCTCAAGAATATGCGTAATCGCCTCATCACTCACTGGCCCGTTGGCAAGCTTGCGAATGGAGCGTCGCTTCAAAATTGTATTAAGGTAGGTCTGAAGTTCTGTAGAGTTGAGTTGTAGTGTTTCGTTCGATATCGCCATGTGTTACTATTTCTCTCTTGTAAGATGTTATTTGCGTTTAGCCAGCTTCTTCTGTGTGAAGTTGCTTTTACAACAATATTATAACATAATCATCATACTTTTGTAAAGATACTAACTATTTATTAGCAAATAAAGAGTTGACGTTTTTAGAAGGCTTGTCTATACTTCTTTCATGTGTCTGAACACTGTACTCGTTGTTATTCTATCGTAGGAACCACGTTTATGGCGTCCAAGGACGATTTGTCGCCTATGCCCTTGTATTTGATGCAACATAGCTAATGAATTGGCCATGAGGACGTTATGAACGTGGTCCCTACAATAGGTAGTATGTGAAGCTATGAAAGCAAACATATATGCAGAACCTCGATAATATGTCACCTACTCCAAAGAAGCACACACGCATTTCCCTGCGTTTTCTTGTCACTCTACTGGCCTTACTATTGGCTCTAGTTGCCATCGTATCGCTCAGCATATTTTCCACACAAAATCATAACACGGCATTATCGGCGGCGCAAAGTACACCTGTGCAGGATGGAGTGACGCCAACGGTGCAGGTGACTCCTGCTTCTGGAGCTGTGAAGGTTGATGTGACACTCTCTGAGTTTAAAATTACATCCTCAGCCACAACGTTTAAGGTGGGAACACCATATTATTTCGTTGTGACCAACGCAGGGCATTCGTTGCACGAGTTCTTCATCATGCCGGACAAACCAGATGGCTCGAATTATCTGGTCAATGGACAATATAACGGAGCACTGGTGCAGGGGCAACCCGTGCAACCAGGAACCACTTTGATGGTCAACTACACATTCAAGTCTGCCTCTACAACACACTACGAGATCGCATGTCTGATGCGCGGTCATTACGCGGCGGGAATGAGTCGTCCGATTGTTGTGAAGTAACGGGAAAGGAAAGCTTATGAACACTCCTGTAACTTCGACAAATACATCCAGCGATGGTGCAAAATTTACAGGACCGATTATTGATACAGACATACATGAAACGTTTTCTTCGTGGCATGACCTCGTGCCATACCTGAAAGAGCTGTGGCGTGGACTGATTATCAATGGCTCCTGAAAGGGTGAGATACTGCGCTGCCCCTGGCACAGCTTCAGTTATGATGTGACAACAAGTGCATGTCTTACTGCACAGGAAAAGCTACCGGTCAAAACGTATCACGTGCTGGTACACGAGCAAGAGGTGTTTTTGGACATATAGATTTGGGCGCGAACAGGGC
>CAXTUE010000366.1:3210-5413 GCA_964247355.1 uncultured Ktedonobacteraceae bacterium
AACACCACTTCCAATAATTGGAACAAAGGTCTCTGCCAAATCTATATACGTACACTTAATCCATGCGTGCAAGTCTGCGTTCCAGAAAACCTGATAACAGGGCAAGTGGGTAGCAAATGAGGAGGAAAATGCATGCCCCAAAGATGTAGATGAACAATTGTCTTTGTGGATTCGATGACTGCGTACTTGCAAGCGCAGTCGTAGTTTGCTGTAACTCGATGACGCCACCAATACCAGAGAGCAGGGCAGTATCCTGCACAAGTGTGATGAAGTAATTGGTAAATGGTGGAATCGTGATGCGTACTGCTTGTGGCAGAATGATATGGCGCATTGTCTGCTGCGAGTTCAAGCCCAGACTCATTGCCGCCTCTCCCTGTCCCTTGTCCACCGACTCGATGCCGGCGCGAAACACTTCAGTGAGATAAGCACCATAGTTGAAGCTTAGACCAATAACGCCATAGAAGACGGCATCGAACGGTTGTGGATCGGGTAACAAGCTATTGCTTTGCAGTGCCGTAGCAACTTGATACGCAATGTTATATGGATCAAAGCCTATTGCAGAGAGAGTTGTACTTACCCCAAAGCCCCAGAGCAGCAATTGTACAAGAATGGGCGAGCCACGTATTATCTCGACATAGAGAAATGCTAGCCAACGGACGGGTGCAATGCTGGAACGGCGGGCGAGCGCACCGATCAGCCCGAAAATAGTCGCGAGTATCATACTGACAATTGAGAGCACAATCGTCAAACCTGCCCCTTCAAGCATTACGGGCAAGTCCAAAAGCAAAAATTCCCGATAGGAATACAGATAGTATAGGAAGCCAAGAATAGCAAGGGCCAGAATGATATAGAAACTATAGTTAAGTGCGGTAGTGGTAGGACGCGTCCCCAATATACCGCGTCGCTCGGTGACAATTGCTCGTTGCATCTCTGTTCCTCCTCTCCTAGAGTGCCGCACGTAATCGACGTTCAAATGACCGTGCGAAATATGAGATGGGCAGACTCAACAGAAGATAACATACAATGGTCAAGAAGTAGATCGGCAGTAAGTTGCTGCCGTTATGATTGCGCCAGAAATCGAGTTTTGAAGTCAGTTCAAAGCCTCCAATAAAGCTATCAATAGCGGAATCTTTATGCATATAGATAAGATCATTGGCAAAAGGTGGAACCATCAATGGAATAGACTGCGGAAAGATAATGCGAAAAAAGCTTTGTCGCTCCGTCAGACCAAGCGATAAAGCGGCCTCGCCTTGACCTTTGTTGACAGAAGCAAAGCCAGCGCGAAATACCTCTGCCTCGTACGCTGAATAGTTCAGGGCGAGCGTGGCGATACCGGCGGTCCAGGCGTTATCATAGGGGGCAAGTCCATAGTTTGCCAGGAACAAACTCAGACCATAATAAACGAGAAATATTTGTGCAAGCATAGGCGTACTGCGCACCACTTCAATATAAATGCGCGCGGGTGTGCTCAACCACAGGATGGATGAGTTACTCGCCTGTGCCAGCAGAAAACCTAGGAGCAAAGCGAGAGAAAACGAGACAACACAGTAAATAATGGTGTTTTTGATGCCATCAAGAAAATCTGGAAGAGCCTGTATAATGAGGTTCATACGCAATGTGTCCTTTGCGAGATGAATGTACACACGGATTTGATTGCCAATCCCGCGCCGAATTCAGCACAGGATTGGCAATCAAAACCATATGTACATTCTTACATCACACCAATGCCAGTTTGCTGATCGTTCATAAGTTGCCATTTGGTGTAGATTTTTTTCAGTGTGCCATCCTTCTTAAGGTTAGCAAACGCTTGATTGATCTCAGGTAACAACTTTGCAGCATTGGGATTATTCTTGTTGAAACCAACAAAATAGTCGTCAGGATAGATAGGCTTACCGAGGAGCGTCAACTGTGGAATTGCAGTAGCACCCGGTCCACTACCCAGGACGTAGTAGGCGGCGATAGGAAAATCGAGGAAGAACGCATCTACTTTCTTCTGCACAAGATCGCTAAAGGCAATGTTGCCCTGATATGATTTGACGTTAATCTTACCATTTTGTTTCATCAAGTCTTCGGCTTTATAACCAGAACCGGTGCCAACCGTATAGCCCTGCAAGTCACTGACACTGGCAGGCGTCTTGCCAGTGAAACGGCTATCATCCTTACGGACAATGACCTGTTGCCCATAGCGATAGTAGGCATCAGA
>CAXTUE010000367.1:0-5408 GCA_964247355.1 uncultured Ktedonobacteraceae bacterium
CGTTATAAGGAGATATACTATTATGCCATCGCACTCAAAGTCAGCAAGGCGTGCTAATCGTCAGAAAAACGGAAGAAAACAGCGTCGGACTTCCCAAATACAACATCCGCAAGCGCCCGCCGAATTGGACGCTGTTTATGGCTATGGAGCACATTCTAGTTTGCCTCTCTTTATTACAGGCATCATCTCCTCCATCAAGAAGCTATTCGCTCACGAAACAAAGTGATGAAAGATGCTTGATGTTTAATCATGCCCTGTAGAGAGTAGACATAATTCTTGAGTTGCGTCTTCCTCATCCATATGCGACAATTCCTATGCACATTTAACACTATAAAGAAAGAATAGGAACGCTATATGGCGCGTACAGAAGAGGAACCCATTATCAATATTTCGGGCGAACGAGTCGTGTTAGGCCCGTTTCATCAAGGCATAGTCCCTTTGCTCTCTAAATGGGAGAATGATTTCGAGGTAGCCTTTTTTTCGGGCGACCCCCTGCGCTCGATACCGAGAGGGACAACGGAGGGGCGCTTCGAGCAGAACTATCGCGATATTGCGCGTGACCGTATAGAATTTATTATCTACGAGAAGCAAACGCTGCGACCCATTGGCATAGCTGAGCTGCGCCGCATCAACTATCGCAGTCGGACCGGGGAGTATGGCATTCTGATTGGCGAGAAGGATTGCTGGAGCAAAGGCTATGGCACCGAGACAACGCGGCTCATGCTCGATTACGGCTTCTCTGTGCTTGGTCTACACAACATCTCGCTCGAAACCTATGCCTACAACGAACGCGCAGTCAGAGCTTACGAGCGCGCTGGATTCCGCATCATCGGTCGCCGCCGCGAAGTAAACCGGTGGGGTGGCAAACTCTACGACGAAATTCTCATGGACTGCCTCTCTACCGAGTTCGAGACGCCCTTGAAGCGCATATTGAAACTACCATAGATATTCAATACACATAAAAATGGTTTCGGACCATCGGTCCGAAACCATTTTTATGTGTATTGAACTGACTTACTTTGTGCTAATCGCGAAGACGTGCAGGTTGCCCTGACTGACTTGCGCGGGTAGCGTTACGCTTTGCAGCGTCTTGCCAGCCTGTAGCGCGATGCCTGTGTAGAACACGTTGGGCATCTGGTTGGCCTGCATGCCACCTGCGGAGTCGCGGTAGGTCGTATTGGCGACAACCTGTTCTCCGTTGAGTGGTGCGACACCGCCGCCGCTCAATGTCCAGTCGCTAAAGGCGAGCGTGAAGGTCTGGGTTGAGCCGTCGGTATAGGTGAGCGTCGCCATACCGCTCGCTGGCCCGAAGCCTGACGCGCCGAGGAATGCCAGCGTTGTCGCGCCTTTGACGGGTGTGACGGGAATTGTCTGACCTTTTGCCACCACGTTGTCGGGTGTACCGGGAGTGGACGCTGGCCACATGAACGAGACGCCGTTGAAGCTCACAGTCTTACCAGGAGTAATGCCTGCGTTCTGCAAAGCCTGAGCTGAGTAGCTGAAGCCGACACCATCAAAGTTAGCTGCTCCCAGGTTCGCATCGCTACTCGTTCCAGCATTATTGAATGGGAGCACGGTTGGAGTTACTGGATTACCGCCACCCGTGCCGGTACCTGTGCCAGTACCCGTACCGCCGCCATTACCACCACCCGTGCCGCCAACAGGATTTCCACCTTGTCCGCAGGTCTCGGTGACGGTGCCATTGGCGAATGCGATTGTGCAGCTTTGACCGTTAATCATCACGGTTCCCATGCAGCCCGCCACCGCCGTGCCATTGATGACGCAGTTCGGTGCTGTCGCTGTACCGCCGGTACCCGTACCTGTGCCGGTACCCGTACCGGTGCCACCGCCAGTACCTGTACCTCCACCCGTGCCGGTGCCACCATTGTTAGGAAGCGTCAACGTTGCGTTGGTCACGATGCCATTGCCATCAGTGGTGAGCGTGACCGGATTCTGGATATTGAGCAGTCCGACACAGTTCAAGCCACCCGCGCCCAGTGTTGCGTTGAGGCGGCTTGCCATGAAGGTGAAGAGCGAGTTCGCGACCGCCGCGACGGGGGATGGGCGGTTCTGGAACGTCTGCATATCCAGTTGGAGTTTTGGCAAGGCTGCGTTCAGAAGATTGGTACAGTAGGTCGTCGTGTTGGCGGCAGCACCGTTAGCGGCTGGCATCTGATTAACGCCTATACGGTACGCATTGACCTTGCCGAGGCGAGGCTGATTGTTGACAAGCGTCATTTCGTCGCCGGAGGGAACCAATGCGGCTGGTGCGGCCTGTTGTGCGGCGGCTTGTAACTCGTCGGTCGCAAGCGTCGGTGTCATGGTGCCAGTGTTTGTCAGGTTTGGAATCTGCCACGGCTGACAGCCGAGTGCTGGGTCGAGGCCACGCGCGACGAGTGCATTGTCGCTTGGATTGCCGATTGTGGCCGCATTCTGAATTTGTGCCATAGTCGCGGCTGTCATTTGAGCTGTCTGACCATTGCCATTCATAATATAGCGCGTCTGCACGTTATCGCTCTGGTCCATATCGACCACGGCGAAGCTACGCACGGTTGGGCAGGGCTGACCGTCACTGCCAGTACCAATCGCTGGCACCGTGATCTTGCCCGCCTGTATCGCGGCATTCGCAAGGCGGAAGAAGCGTGGCGCATTACAATATGCGAATTGTCCGAAGTCCGAGCCGCCAAGTCCATTGACACAGCGTCCATTGGCTGTATCGCCCGTGAGATGCAGGATTGTGCCGTTGAAGCCAAACCACAGGGCAACGGTAGCTCCCTGTGGAATCTGGGGTACAACCGGCGCGGCTGCTGGCTGCGTGCCCTGATCGATAACCAGTGGCTCATAGGCTGAAAGCGTGTTTGTGGCGGGATCGAAGATTGCCGCTTGCACAAACGCTGATTGATTGGTGTTGCCCTCGTTACAGGGTCCCTGTGCGGGATCGGTTGCGACCAACTGGTACGGAGTTGCCAGTCCCTGTGCCGTCAACGGCTGATTGGGAACCTGTAGCGAACAGTTCGGATTGGCGACGCCCGCCGCATGTGTAAAGAGACCTTTTTGTGCGGCGACGAACACGCCCGCTCCGAGCACAATGAGCAGGGTGACACCGACGCCGATGAGCATCAACGGCGAGAAACGTGACCTCCGCGATCTTGGGGGGCGAAGGCTGGGCTGCTGCCTACCAGGTAGGGTTGGCCGGGGTAATGTTTGCATGCTGCGTCTTTTCCTTTTTCTCCAAAAATAGTGATTGATGAACCTGGGGGAGCCAATGCTGTTTTGTTGTCGTATGGGAAGGGCGTTCCCCTTGTGAGCACCGTACGACATTCGATTTCACGACAAGATGCCTTTGGGAGAAGGACATCTTATCATCCTGCTATCTGTCCGTCCTTTTCACATCCGTGCCTATCATAGTAGGTGCAAATATTTGGATGTTGTGCCATTCAGAAAGTATCTGTATCGGAATAACCAGGCGTACAGCGATATGCTTCGATGGAGTTGAGTATACACGTTTTTTCAATCTTGCACGGACAAATTCGTGGAAAATAACAAAAAAGTACTAGTGCGTGGTAAAGGTCTGATCAAAAATGACACCTGCGCAAAACGGGCCATGCTCGTTTTGCGCAGGTGTCATTTTTTGCTGAGACCTTTTAGTCAGCGAAGAAGTGTTCGACATCGCGAATGCTGGTTGTGCGGCGCGCGGGGGGGAGCGCGTTCAACACCAGTTTACCGTAGCCCTTTGTGTGTAGACGCGTGTCTAAGATTGCCATCACGCCCCGGTCCTCGCGGGTGCGGAGCAGACGGCCTAATCCTTGTTTGAGGCGCAAAACGGCCTGTGGCAAGACATAGTTGCCGAACCAGTTCTCGCCCGCCGCCTTCATCTGCGCGACCCGTGCCTCGTGTACAGGATCGTCTGGTGGGTCGAAGGGCAATTTGTCGATCACGACCAGCGAGAGCGCGTCGCCTGCGATATCGACGCCCTCCCAGAAACTCTTGAGGCCAAAGAGTACGGCACCCTCTTCCTCGCGAAAACGGCGCGTCAGTTCGAGTCGCGTCATGTCGCCCTGTTTGAGCAGGGGATAGGGCAGGTGTGGCTCCATCAGTTCATAGGCACGCTCAAGCATGCGTTTGCTGGAGAAGAGCAGAAAGGCGCGTCCACGCGACGCCTTGACCAGCTTATACATCTCGCGCGCAATAGACTTCATATAGTCGTCGGAGCCAGAGCCGTATGTAGGTTCGGGCAGGTCGCGTGGCATGTAGAGCAGGGCGTTGCTCTCGTAGTCAAAGGTGAGCGGCAAAATGCGCTCCAACACCTCATCATGCTCATCGCTTGCTTCAAGCCCAACGCGTTTGCGGAAATAGCCAAAGTTCGGCCCCTTTTCCTCTGGACGTGCTGGATTAGGACCAATTGTCGCCAGTGTCGCTGAGGTGCAGATGACATTGCACTTCTGAAATAGCTTTTCCTGTAGCCATGTTGTAACGTCAAGTGGGGCAGCCGAGACCTGTAGCTGAATGCCGCCGCGCATACCCGATGTTTGCACACGCTCGACATAATACACAAACTTCGTCGGTTGCGCCACCGAGAACACGGTACGGATATTCTCGCCGAGGTTTTGTGTGCGCTTGAGCAACTTGTCGTACAACTGGTCCTCTTTGTCGGGGAGGTTCTTCGGACGTTGCTTGCGCAGTGAGTCGGCGAGGTCCGAGATGACCGTTGCCAGCTTCAGACCCTCTTCCAACGGTGCTTCGAGATTGATACGTCCCTTGAAGCCCGGATTCGCGACCTGTGCCAATCGCTCCCATGTGCTGGCTGATTGATTCATCGCGTCATTTTGTAGGCTAAGCTGGCTATGGTTGCGTAGCGTACGCTGGCTCAACAAGGTCTGTATCTGCGACGGCCCAATCGTGATGGTGAACGAGCGCGTCGCCTCCTCCTCTAAATGATGGGCCTCGTCCAGGATAATCACGTCGCGTTCGGGCAGCAGGAAGCCGCCAATCGCCGCATCGAGCAGCAACAGCGTGTGATTGACGACG
Organism: uncultured Ktedonobacteraceae bacterium; assembly: GCA_964247355.1. Lineage (GTDB taxonomy): Bacteria > Chloroflexota > Ktedonobacteria > Ktedonobacterales > Ktedonobacteraceae > JBBQVS01. Next base: position 5,029 of record CAXTUE010000367.1, read on the forward strand.
ATCACCTGCGCTAGAGCCGCCTGTTCGCGCATCTGCCGCACGTAGCAGTCCGCATAATAGTTGCACTTGCTCCACGCGCATTGATCGCTATCGGTCGCCACCTTGCTACGAATATCGCTGGAAAGCTGGAAGCCAAGCGTCTCGAAATCGCCTGTAAAGTCTGCGTCGGGATCGTTCGTGATATCCACAAGTCGCTTGAAGTCAGCATTCTTCGCATAGTATTGCATGCCCGTGCGTTCGCTCTCCAAACGGTCAAGGCACACATAATTGCCCACGCCCTTCACCAGTGCCGCCCCAAAATCCTGAATATGCTTCTGTACGAAGGGAATATCCTTATAGAAGAGTTGTTCCTGTAGGGCTTTGTTGGCGGTACTAATGAT
>CAXTUE010000368.1:0-5374 GCA_964247355.1 uncultured Ktedonobacteraceae bacterium
AGGCTAGACGTAGGACTTTAGGACTACAACGAACGGTTACATTTCACTCCTCTATGAATGTTTTGCATGGTTGCCAGCAAATTCTTTGCTGGCCACCATGCAAAACATTCAATTTCACGCTACCACAACCTCCAACAACCCCGGATTACCCACTTGCTCTTGTTTGAACATATTGCGTACGATAACCGCCCAGTGCTGGCTCGTCTGCTGTGTGCCTTGCACATTTTGCGTTGAACCGGTAGCAGCGAGTGGCACACGCAACTCGTTCTTTCCGCCGAAATCGAGACTAAATTGTTTGACCTGCCCGCCACCAACGATACGCGCTAGCGCATCGGGAAGACAGACGTGTGCCAGTAGTCCCGGCTCGTACTGACGAACTCGAATAACTAAATCAAGTTCGTCTCCTACTCTAAACTGTGGCTGAATATGCCCTTTTCTTTCTAAACGCACCTCAACCGCTAATTGTCGTTGAAGCGTACTCCAATCCTCGACGATTTCCGACGTGATTTGCGCCATTACCACGCCCTGCACACATTGAATAGATGTTACCGATTCGCGATAGCTCAGTGCATCTGTCAGGACCATTTCTTGCCCATTCACCGCGACTCGCCCGTTACCATCGTCTGCGACAACGCCAGCATCTCGTAGTGTCAGCAGAAGCGCGAGACCTGCCGCCGTGTCTACTGTACTATACAAACGTCCCTCTTCATTGATTTGGCTGGTAATAGTATTTGTGGCGGCAATCGCAAGCGAAAGGTCTGAGATTTCGCCTGTTTTGAGCAACACAACCGCCCCATACGCGGCCTCCTGACGTTCTGCCACGCCTCGCCCAAACAGGCTAAAAAGCGCGCTTTGCTCTGGAACGGTAACAGTCACAGTGCCGTTGCGTTCTTGCAAACGTGAACGAACAAATGCTACCGCCGCGTCTTTTTGCTGCTGTGTCGATGCTTGGAAGTTAAACACCTGGTAGGCATCATAGCAACTTGTCAAAGTACGTGGAGGGGTCTTAATCTTGTAGTACTGTGCGGCATCATTTGCCATCTCGCGTATCTCGCTCAGGATAGTGCGTACCGCCAATGAGGACACTTCGACCTGTTCTGGCGTCGATAGATCGAATAGACGCTTAACTGCTTGAGGACCATAATGTGTGTCCGGCTTACCCTTTGTACCTTCTTCCGGCGGGTAAAGACAAAATCCTTTGTGCGGTAAGTACATACTCACGAGCCGTTTGTGCCATACCACCAGTGCTGCCTCGTACTCATTTGCCCGTTGCTCATTCTGCTGATTTGTAACGTAGCCAACATACATTGCGAACAACTTTGTTGAGGTCTGCTCGACACAGCCAAAGGGATAGAGGGAAGCCGCTTCAACAAAGACCTGGAATGGTCGCTCTAACCCCGGCATCGGACGCAATTCTAACGCATGAGTGTCCTGCAACGTCACGACCTGACCAGGAGTTAACAGACGCATCGTACGTACGATATGACGCAGTTTTCCTGGCTCGGTAACATAGCGTTCGCTTACATCGCTTACGCCGCTTTGCGCATCGCATACAATCGACGTAATCGTACCAGGACTCGCCCGAAAATGCAGTGTCGAACCGGAGGGTATCGGCGTTTCAGGCGCGACCGGACTACCTGTACTGGTAAACAGAGGCAGCGTCTTCCCATTATGCTGTACCTCGACAAGAGCTTTGCTTGATGCCGCACCAATATCTAAGCGTCCCATCACGGAGTCACCTGGAAAGACAAAGGGCGAAACCGTCAATTCGCCGTATACCTCTTGTGTGGCTTCTAACGTTGTCTCAACACGCTGCCAATCTAATGTTTCAGGTGAGAACGCGAACGCTTCAATAGTATAGCGCGTCATACTATCACCGAGCTTTACCTCGACACTGGCCTCTCCCTGCACTCTGACAATGCTATTGTGTACAACCTCTGGAAACGATAGGCGCACATTTGGAAGTTGTGCAGGTATAACTTGAGACGCTTGTGCTCCTACTGCTTCAACAGGAGCACCCATAGCCGAGGCAAGTGCAAACATTGGCATATCTGCTGAACCCATCATTGGCATAACACCCGGTCTCGTAGAGCTTGCTATCATAGCACGTCTTGCTAAGAACGGCATCGCGCTCACCTGTGCTAGTTGGCGTTCGACTGTACCAGTTGTCGTTTGCTGTTGCCACTCGCCGATGTTGGCCTTGATACGTGCCGCGAATTCCACCTGTGTATCGCTTTGCGCGATCAGGCGTGCATCCTTCACAATCAACTGCACTGGGATTGCACGGTCTGTAATCCCAGTTTTAAGCTTCACCTGAACCCGACTCCCAGGTTTCGCTTTTTGTGGAGCCTCACAAGCTACTTGTAGTTCAGAGGGACGTAAAACCGCGCACCAACCCTCCCACGCCTTCCCATCTATAAACGCTCCAAGTAAGACGATACCGTAGGGCGGAGGCACAGGAATCTGAATGCTCTGGTCTGTTTTCAGGTGCTCATAATATTTTTCATCACTCGTTCCGCGCACAGGATTGACAATCACGACGCGCAACCCTTCTACATTTGCACGCGGCATAATCTCTATCAAGTTGCCAATCACGTTTCGTACTACAAATGGCTCAGTATTCACGCCTCCTCGTGCGACATACATCCCACGGCACTCGCTCGCTTGCGGTATTGGAAGCAGGCTCAGCACGCGTAACTCGCCTAGTTCGCTAATTGTCAGCGTCTCGCGTCGCTCTTGCTCCGAGCCTTTCAGTGCAACCGTCGCCGTACGCTCTCCCGCGAGAACGTTCAAGGTATAAGGACCCGCGCCAGTGAGCGTTACTGTCCCACAACACTGCCCCTCGGCATCACATTGTAGATGTACCCGTGACCCGACGCGTTGCCCTAGCTCCTGCAACTCAATCTCAACAGGACCGCGATAGGGTTGACTAAAACTCGTGACCGCCAGCGTGTAGCGTAATTCCTCGCCATGTAATTCTTGTGTCACAAGCTCGGCGTGGAGAGCCGCTAAACGATATTCCGCGACCTCGAAACGACATACACCTGCAGGACTATTGACGAGCGTTGCTTCGTACTGACCCTCCGGCAAATCGCGCAATGAGTGGAGACAAAGACCAAACTCGTCAAGCGTAACAGGATAGTGCGCGTATACTATGTTGTTCAGTGACACACTCAACGTGACTTCTTTGTTTGCTTCGGTAGGGGAGGCAAGCAGGAGGTGTACAATGTCACGATTGGCGCGATACAAAGCCTTATCGCTCGTAAGCGAGACCAGCGTACATTGTGGCAACGGCTTCGGCGAAATTTCTACTCCTGGCAGCGTCAGTTTATTTTTGCCCCGAAAGAGAATTTGTGGCGACGTGTTCTCTCCTTGAGTGCCCAGAGCATCTGCCTTGAGGAAGACAAACCAGTTGCCCAATAATGCGTTTTCGCCCAATTGCGCAAGAGTATCATGGTGCTGTATTGTAATTAATGGATCGTATTGCGAATTCGGTATCATAATATCTAGCCTTTCATAACTACTATCACACGCTTACATCGCTCTATAAGAGCGAACCTGAACTTCTATACCTTCTTGCACAGCTTCTTCAAACATGTGTAATAATTTACGCGTAGTTTCTGCATCTGTATACGACTCACCGCATAGCTCACAGATATCAGCAGGAACATATTTAAATACGATTAGCGTCGTGTTACGTTCCAACGTAATTGTTGTTTGGCCTGCTTGAATGTCTCCCTGTTTGCAAATAACGCATTGCATAATTTTCCCTTTCAATACTATGCTAGGGTAGGTCAAAGCGTGTTATAATCATGAACGCGGAATATGGAGTATCATTATGACACAGGAGTATACATGAAGAGATATATTTCCAGATACCTCTTTTCTTTTTTAGCACTATGTTTATTACTCACAGCTTGTACCTCGACGAGCGGCATGAGCGGAACGAAAGCAACTTCAACAGCGACACATACGTCTGACTCAACAATAGGAACTCCGACTAATTCGGTAGCGGATGTGTGTCCCGCACAATTAAGCTCAGACCCTGGCTGCTTCACTCCACATGCCATGCGCGTTGCCTATGGAGTTGAAGCACTTAATCTGAAGGGTTCTACTGGCAAGGGACAGACGGTTATTGATGTCGTCTCCTTCGGTAGTCCTACGCTTCAGGACGATGTTGATGTCTTTAGCAAACAATTTGGACTGCCACATGTCAATGTGCAGATTATCTCGCCTCTGAACGTAAAGGAATATGACCCAAATGGTGATAAAGGAGGATGGGCTGCCGAGACGACGCTGGACGTAGAGATGATTCACGCGATGGCACCAGATGCGGGCATCGTGGTAATGGTCAGTCCAGTTGATGAAATCGAGGGTACGGTTGGCTTACCAGAGTTTCGTCAATTGACGCAATATGCCCTAGACCATCATCTCGGCACGATTTTCTCGAATAGCTGGGGCGCATCCGAGGCAACGCTACAGGATGCCGCCGGACAGCAAGAGATACAGAAGTGGGACACGCTTCTCCAGCAAGCGACCACTCAGCAAGGCATCACGTTCTTAGCCGCGTCCGGCGATCATGGCGCGACGGACGTAATAGACGCTAACGGTAAAGTACTGGCTAAAACACCAACGATAAGTTTTGTCAATGATAATCCGTGGGTGACAAGCGTTGGTGGCACACGTATCACACGCGTAGGCACGACAACGAACGAGCGTGTATGGGATACGAGCGGTGCTGGCGGTGGTGGATATAGCAAGTTTTACAAGGAACCCTCGTATCAGCAGACACTTCCCTCGTCTGTACAAAGTCAACTTAACAATCGACGTGGCGTACCAGACGTGTCGGCGGCAGCGGATCCTACGACCCAGATGGCATATTATGTCAATGGCGGCTGGCAGGTGATCGGTGGTACAAGCGCAAGCACCCCCCTGTGGGCCGGAATCATTGCCGATGCCAACCAGATGGCTGGTCATTCGCTCGGCTTCATCAATCCAGGCTTATATAAAGTAGCGATGTCCAGCAACTACAACCAGGACTTCCACGATATCACCATCGGCGACAACTCCTATGGTGGCGTCCAGGGTGCTCCTGCCGTAGAAGGCTGGGATGCTAGTTCAGGTTTGGGTACGCCCAATGCCGAGAAGTTAGTGCCGGATTTGATTGCAGCATTGAAATAATACATACGCATAGAGAGCAGGGCTTTTTGGTTTCCCTAATGTCCCCTTGCTGCATGTGTCTCTGGTAGGGACCGTATTCATCACGTCCATGTTGACCTCTCACATCCCTAGACGGACGTGATGAATACAGTCCCTACCGAACAAATTCCCTCCTAAAAAAGATATAATTCGGGAAAACCAAAAGGCCATGGCC
>CAXTUE010000369.1:0-5359 GCA_964247355.1 uncultured Ktedonobacteraceae bacterium
GCTTTACCGCTACACAGGTCAAGAAGATATCTTGCTTGGCACGGCCATATCTGATCGCAATTTGACAGAAGTACAGGGGTTGATGGGTTTCTTCCTCAACACTCTCGTGCTACGTACCGACCTTTCTAACAATCCTACATTTCAAGACCTGTTAAAACGAGTACGCGAAGTTGTTCTCGAAGCACATGATCATCAAAGTGTTCCCTTCGAGTATCTGGTCAAGGAACTTCATCCAGAGCGGAACTTCGGACAGAACCCACTTTTTCAAGCACTATTAAGTCTTGAGCCTCCTTTAACAGAACAACCGGAAGGCTGGACTTTAACACAGATGGATGTCGAAACTGACACTGCTAAGTTTGACTTGTCAATTGAGCTAGATGACCGTCCAGAGGGACTTATAGGACGCATTGAGTACAACAGCGAGTTGTTTGACAGTTCGACTATTGCTCGTATGGTAACACATTGGCAGGTTTTGCTTGAAAGTATTACTACTAATCCCGCACAACATATAGCAGACCTGCCGTTGTTGACAGAGAGAGAACGACAGCAGTTGTTGCTAAAAGGTTGCGGAATTTCAACAGAGTATTCAAAAGATCAATGTCTTCATCAATTGTTTGAAGCGCAAGTTGAGCAAACACCAAACGCTACTGCGCTGATCTTCGACAATACATATCTAACCTATAGAGAGCTTAATGGTAAAGCTAACCAGCTAGCACACTACCTACGACAGTTAGGAGTCGGGCCAGAGGTGCTAGTAGGCATTTGTACAGAACGTTCCTTAGATATGGTCATTGCCCTTCTCGCTGTGTTAAAAGCTGGCGGAGCCTATGTTCCACTTGATCCAGTTTATCCTAAAGACAGGCTCGCATTCATAGTAGAAGACGCTCAAGTACAGGTGCTCCTTACCCAGCAATCATTATTAAAGAAATTGCCTCAATGTACACCTCAACTCGTCTATTTAGATACGCACAAGGAAGACATCGCTCAAGCATCTCATGAAAATCTGGAAACAGAAACAACGCAAGAAAATCTTGCCTATGTCATCTACACCTCTGGCTCGACGGGTCGGCCAAAAGGCGTTGCGATTGAACATCGTAGTGTTGTAGCATTTATCGCGTGGGCGCGTAGCGTCTTCTCTGTCAAGGATCTTTCAGGAGTGCTAGCTTCGACATCCATCTGTTTCGACCTCTCAGTTTTTGAGCTTTTCGTAACACTTAGTAGTGGTGGTACCAGTATTCTTGCTGAAAACGTGCTTCACTTACCAGAACTTGCGGCGAAGGATAAAGTGACGCTGGTAAACACTGTGCCCTCAGCACTTGCTGAACTACTTCACAATGTTAGTCTACCTCCTTCGGTTCGTATAGTAAATTTGGCTGGTGAACCACTGTATGATACCTTGGTACAACAAATTTACAAACAAGATACTATTGAGTGTATCTTCAATCTCTATGGCCCTTCCGAAGATACCACATACTCCACATATACGTTCATTCCGAGAGGCGAGCATAAGCCCTCTATTGGCCGCCCGATTGCCAATACAAGCGTCTATATCCTGGACTCTCACTTACAGCCCGTTCCCTCTGGCGTAGCGGGTGAACTCTATATTGGCGGCGATGGTCTGGCACGCGAGTATCTTCACCGTCCAGAATTAACTGTAGAACGCTTTATTCACAATCCTTTTAGTCAAAACGTTGACTCACAACTCTACAAAACAGGAGATTTAGTACGCTATTTACCTGATGAAAATATCGAGTACCTTGGTCGTATTGACTCCCAGGTCAAACTACGCGGCTTTCGCATAGAACTAGGAGAAATTGAGGAGGTGCTGCGGCAACACTCAGAGGTACGAGATGTCGTTGTAGATGTACGAGTGAGTCACTCTGGCAATAAGTATCTAGTCGCGTATGTTGTTGCAGTTCAAGAACAACCGACTCTTATAAGAGAAGATTTACGGATTTTTTTGAAAGATAGGCTGCCAGAGTATATGGTGCCATCAACGTTTGTTCTACTTAACGCCCTACCACTCACACCAAATGGAAAGCTAGATCGACGCGCTTTACCAGTGCCTGAATCAACCAGCCACGTAGCAGAAGAAACGTATGTTGCACCAACACTGTTGATACATTCGCAACTGATAAAGATATGGGAAGAACTACTAGAAATTCAGCACATTGGCATCAGAGACAACTTTTTCTTCCTGGGTGGTCATTCATTACTCGCAGCTCGCCTTGTCAATCAAATTGAGCAAGTCTTTGGCAAGAAGCTCTCTCTTACAACCCTCTTTGCCGGGCCAACCATAGAACAGCTAGCTATAGCCCTTCAGAGCCAGGTAAAGAGCAACCCTCAGTCACCGATAGAGGCTATTCAACTCAAAGCTGGAAAAGCAAAACAACCTTTCTTTTTCTTACATGGAAACTGGAATGGGGATGGTTTTTATTGCTATCATTTAGCGAATGCATTAGATGAAGATCAGCCATTTTATGCTCTCACGCCATACCAGTTGGATGGCCTACAGACTCCTCCTAGCTTAGAGGAAATGGCATCAGCATATATTGAGGTCCTACAATCGGTGCAACCTCAGGGTCCTTATATGCTAGGCGGTTGGTGCAATGGCGGGCTTGTGGCTTATGAAATGTCTCGGCAGCTACATAGTCAAGGACAGAAAGTTGATTTGCTGTTTTTAGTACATCCCACCGAGATTATTCCTTCCCCTCGCCTTAAGACACTTCATGATGCTATTTGCCACCTCGGTGACAAGTTACACTGGAGTTTAGAAAAACAACTCGATTGGTTTGTGCGGTTTTATCATATATACAGCTATCTCCGCGTTGAACCGTATCGTAAGCTCGCATCTACTCGACTCAAAGCAACCAGCCCAAATAGAAGGGCGTATCGCGGAAAGGGAAGTAGTTGGTTATTTTCACACATAACAGCACTTTTTCCGTCCATTGAACTCCTACGTACATATGAGCCAATCTTTATTTGGATTGCTGCAAATTATGCTCCATCCAGTCTGTATAAAGGGAAAAGCACTTTCGTATGGCATCAAGGAGAAGATTTCACCAAAGTGGCTTGGCAGCGAGTAGTTGAGTCATCTGAGGCGCAGACTTACTCTCTTCCTGGTACTCACGAGACGATTTTAAGTGAATATCTTTCTGAGTTGGCTGAGGTCTTACGATCATCCGTAGAGGATGTTCAAAAAAGTCTCTTTTTCAGTCATCTCGACTTGTAAAGAGCCTTCTGGTCTTTGATCTAACCTAGTAAAGACTGATTTAGTGAGTAGTAACACATAACGAAAAGGACTTATCAATGAGCGTAGATGAAGATAATTATGTCGATCTTTCCCTTGCACAAAAGGACATGCTTATACCTAAGCATGTTCCTGAGACCCCGACTCCTGAGCTACCTGTAGGAGTACAAACAGCAAGAAAGACACTACGGGAGCAAATCACAGGCGAGCCTGCTTTACCCAAATTGAGTGTAGCTAGAAAGATTAATGTTAAGAATCTTTACAGGTATATCATGACCGATCCTATGTATCGGAACTCTATTTTCAACATGACGAGCACATTCGTACTAGGGGGATTAGGATTTGTCTTCTGGATAATAATAGCCAGACTCTATAAGCCTGAAGATGTTGGTGTTGCTACTACGCTTATCTCTGTCATGTCTTTATTAAGCAGCTTTACAATTTTGGGTTTACACTCAAGTTTACCTAAATACTTACCTAAGTCTACAAACAAAAACGCATTAATTAATTTGTCGTTTATTGTTGTAGCATTACTCACATTAGTAGTAACCTCAGTATTCTTATCAGGGCTACAGATATTTTCGCCAAGATTGCTGTTCCTGCGTTCAAATGCATTCTACATAATCTCGTTTATTCTTCTTGTAGTATTTTGTTCCTGGAATATTCTTATCGATTCCATTTTCATCGCGTTCAGATCAACCGGAAACATACTCATAAAGAATATTATCATTAGTGTTCTAAAACTCGTGTTACCATTTGCATTTATTGCACTGGCAGCTTACGGTATTTTTGCCTCAACAGCATTAGCATTTGCTCTCGGTGTAATAAGTAGTCTTATCATACTATTCGTTAGATTTAAGGTAAGACCTTCTTTGACATTTAAGTTCCTCTTAATAAAAGAAATATCTGCATACTCACTTGCAAATTATATCGTCGATTTCATAATCAATATGCCCTCACTTGTACTACCAATTATAATATTGAATGTTTTATCAGAAAAATATGTAGCCTATTTCTATAAAGCTTCCATGTTTCAAACACTCCTACTGGTAATTCCCCTGGCTACAACCCAATCATTGCTCACGGAAGGCTCATATAATGAAGCCGAACTTAAACAACATATAAAAAAAGCAGTTCTGACAATTTTAGCAATTCTTACTCCTGCAACAATGGTACTGGTCTTTGCGGGAAATATATTACTACAGTTCTTTGGCAAGAGCTATGCAACCGAAGCATTTCAGTTTTTACAGTTATATAGCATATCAACATTTTTTACAGCATTGCTTCTAATCGCGAACGCACTTTTAAATATAATGCACAAAATAAAAACTTTAGTAGTGTTGAACGTTGTGTCATCTATTGGCACATTATGGTTAAGTTACACTTTTATTAATTATAAATTGATTGGCATCGGATGGGGCTGGCTGTTTGCGCAAGCAATTGTAGGGGTAGTAGCTATATTTTTGATAATCCGCAACTACTCTGCAAGCACTCAATTACAAGAAGCTTCACCAGCTAGTGTCCAGAAAGAACTAGAGTAGTTCATACTACGCATTTAACAATTCCCAAGTAGCGAGTCTTGTTGTTACGTCGCCCATTAAGCTAATCGATTAGTTACGAGAGGTTGAGCCAATGTCCATTACAGTAAAACGGCTTTTCAAAATAGTGGCTGTGCTATTCATAGGAGTAATTTTAGTAGTGGGATCACTCACTATTTACAATTTAAACCGTACATCAATTCATAATGAACTGGTCGCTCTTTATCTACTTCCAAGACCTGAAAAATTGACCGAACTCTATTTTAACACGAGTATGGACTCGCAAAGCTCTGCAACAATACATCAAATAAATGGGCAGCCTGCTCCAGCGTTAAGTTTTGCCTTTGTCATTCATAATCTCGAGACAACTGACTATCAGTATGTCTACGAGGTTTCAGTAAACCTTAGTGGAGTAAGGCACATTGTTGATAGAGGGAAAGTATTGGTTAAGAACAATCAATACTACAGCAAGAATGAGAAATTTAATCTCATAAATTTAGCTGGACATCAAGAGGTGGTTGTTGAATTAACCAACAAACACCAGTCAATAGACTTTTGGGTACAGCTACAG
>CAXTUE010000370.1:0-1652 GCA_964247355.1 uncultured Ktedonobacteraceae bacterium
GTGTATTCCATCGGTAGACGGACGTGATGAATGCGACCCCTACACACCACGTATTCCTATAATAAGCAAGGTGAGCGTGACGCTTAAAAGCGAACCAGCTATGACCTGCCCTACTGTATGACGACGCAAGACGACGCGCGACCAACACACGGCTATAAGCAAGATGAAGGCTGGAAGCACAATACTGCCATACAATGCCGTTAATAATGTTGCCGCTGCCGCCAATGATGAGGCATGAATACTGATTTTCCACCATAGCGTCACAATCATCATCACAAAGCCGCTCACGACCGTTATGAGCAACAGCGTTTGCAGATTCTTAGGGCCATGCGTAAAAAAGAGCGTTGCAAGACCAATCAGAGCCGATGTGATTCCAAAGAGAAAAGGTCCGACGCGTTGTGAACGCATACTGACATCCGAATCGGTGAATTTTCCCATTCGCACTCCCACGAGAATGTAGACCATTGGCCCGAAGCTGAGAAAGAAAAGAATAACGAGGGCGTAGAGCAATGCCGTGAGTACATTTTGAGCATGGTAGAACGCAACAAAAAAGACAAAGGGCAACGAGACGACTAAAGGAGAAAGCACGTTAGAGACATAGCGAGCAAGACGTGTGCCTGGCGTTTGCGCGATTTTCGCAAGTGGGGGGTGTGATGGTACAGGCGCGGGTTGAGTATGCTCATCAAAAGCAAGATTGTCAGCCATATGTCTCCTTATAGTACGACTTGTTGGGCAACAATAGGATAGCCTAGCACTTTGCTGGCAACATCACTGAAAGCCTCCTCATCCCCACTACACCACACGTCGAGCGTCCCTTCAGGCATCTCTACTCGAGTAGGACGCACAAGAGACTCCGTTTCGAGTACAGCACGAGTACGCCGCGCAACTGCCGCTCCGCTATCAATCACCAGCACATCCTTCCCAACCACATGTTCAATCGCTGAGCGCAGGGCGGGAAAATGTGTGCAACCGAGCACAAGCACATCTATATTCTTTGAGAGCAAAGGCTGTAGAACGTGTAGCAGTGTCTCCTCCACAAGTGGTCCCGTCAGTTCACCGTGCTCAACCAGCGTCACCAGTTCTGGACAACCTACGGCGTAAACCTGCACTCCTGCGGCAAAGTCTTCTATTAAGTGGTGCAGGTAGGCCGCTTTCACTGCTTGATTGGTGGCTGCAACACCAATGTGCCCCCGTCTCGTCGCACGTGCGGCTGGTTTTACTGCCGGCACAACGCCCACAAACGGCACGTCGAAGGTCGAACGTACAACATTCAGAGCGGCCTGAGATGCCGTGTTACAGGCAATCACAATCAGCTTGACTCCCTGTTCAACAAGGAAGCGACACGCGTTTGTGGTTAAATCGGCGATTTCGGCATCGCTACGCACTCCATAGGGACAATGCGCGGTATCGCCGATATAGATATAGTCCTCTTGTGGAAGTTCTTGCCTCAGTGCCGAGAGAATCGTCAGGCCACCCGCCCCGGAATCGAAAACGCCAATCGGTGCCATCGCTTTGCCTACAACCTTGCGCTTCGCGTCGTCAAAGGAATACATGCTACGCTCGGCATCGCGCCCAGGATGCACCTCTGACGACTCCTCATCCATATTCCACTGTTGCATACGTTTCTACTCCGCGCTCCGAAATTCGTGTTG
>CAXTUE010000370.1:1702-5306 GCA_964247355.1 uncultured Ktedonobacteraceae bacterium
TCGCATGGTATCGCTTATCTCGCCAAGTGTCGCATATGCCTCCACCGCCGCAATAATCAAGGGCATGACATTTTCTGTACCTGTTGCTCCCTGTTCCAGAGCCTGTAGCCTCTGCTGCACCAATTCGTTATCGCGCTTTTGGCGCAGGGCCACAACTTTTGCTGCCTGTCGCTTGCCCATCTCGATATCCATCTTCAGCAGGTCCGGTCGCACCTCTTGCTCAATCGCGAAACGATTGACTCCAACCACAATCGCGCGCTTCTCTTCTAAAGCGAGCTGATACTCATACGCGGCTTGCTCGATCTCGGCCTGCATAAAGCCATGTTCGATGGCATGTACGCTGCCACCGAGCGCGTCGATCTTCTCGATATACTCCCACGCTCGCTTCTCGATCTCGTTTGTCAGCGATTCGACATAATATGAACCGGCAAGCGGATCAACTGTATCGGCGGCTCCCGTTTCCAGCGCGAGGATTTGTTGTGTGCGCAATGCTACACGCGCCGACTCCTCGGTCGGTAGCGAGAGTGCTTCATCCTTCGAGTTGGTGTGCAATGATTGTGTGCCACCTAAAACGGCTGCCAGGGCCTGATATGCCGTGCGAACGATGTTGTTGTCGGGCTGTTGCGCCGTGAGCGTTGAACCGGCGGTTTGCGTGTGGAAGCGCAACATCATCGAGCGTGGGTCCTGCGCGGAAAAGCGTTCCTTCATGATATGCGCCCACATACGCCGTGCCGCCCGGAACTTGGCGACCTCTTCAAACATATTGTTGTGGCTATTGAAAAAGAAAGAGAGTTGGCCCGCGAAACGGTCTACATTGAGACCGGCGTTGAGCGCGGCCTGCACATAGCTGATGGCATTGGAAAGCGTGAATGCCACCTCTTGCACAGCCGTTGAACCCGCCTCACGAATATGATAGCCACTGATGCTGATCGTGTTCCAGCGCGGCACCTGCTCACCGCAGAAGCGGAAAATGTCGGTGATGATGCGCATCGAATGCTCTGGCGGATAGATATAGGTGCCACGCGCGATGTATTCTTTGAGGATATCGTTCTGGACCGTACCTGAAAGCTTGCGCGGCTCAATGCCCTGCTTCTTGGCCACAGCGATATAGAGCGCAAGCAGAATACTGGCGGTGGCGTTGATCGTCATAGAGGTACTGATACGGTCAAGCGGCAGACCGTGTAGTAGCGTCTCCATATCTTCGAGACTGGAGATCGAGACGCCGACCTTGCCAACTTCTCCTTCGGCTAGGGGATGGTCGGCGTCGTAACCCATCTGGGTCGGCAGATCGAAGGCTACCGAGAGACCTGTTGTACCCTGTGCCAGCAGATAGTGATAGCGTTTGTTCGACTCTTCCGCCGTCGCGAAGCCTGCGTACTGGCGCATCGTCCACAGGCGAGAGCGATACATGCTGGGGCGGATGCCGCGTGTGAAGGGGAACTCGCCGGGATAGCCTAGCTTTTCTTGCATATCGACATCGCGCAGGTCATCGGCGGTCGCGACATCTGGCACGTCTATATTCGAGCTTGTGACGAACTTTTCCTGGCGTTCTGGCGTCTTTTCCTGCGCGGCACGAGCAGTTGTCTCGCGCCACTCTGCGGCGGACTTGCTTATCTGCTGGTCCATATATGTCTCCTTCTAAGCAGCTTACTTGAATTATAACATATACCGATACCAGGATTATTCGCCAGCCGTGATAATCACCAGTGCCTCGCCCTGATCGACCGTCTGTCCTTTGTTGACACGTATCTCTTTGATGGTACCAGCAATAGGCGAGGAGAGATCATTCTCCATCTTCATCGCCTCAAGCACAATTACCGTTTGACCGGCCTCAACCTTTGTGCCCTGCGCTAACGGCACATTCACAACCAGACCTGGCATTGGGGCCTGTACCGTTGCCTCGCCCGATGTAGCATTTGAGCGCGTCATGCCTGCAAGCAGCTTCGCGCGCTCATCCTCGACCACTACCTCAAAACGCTGGCCCGCAACCTGTATCTCGTAGGTCTCGCTGCCCTTCTGGTCGGCCTTTGTGATGCGCCGTGCAAACACCTCGTATGACTTGCCCTCGATAAGCAGGCTATAGCGTCCACCCTCGCCCACAATGCCCTTGTTGTCCGCGCTAAGTGGCGCGATCTGTTGCCAATCTATGGTATGAGCAACACCGTCTAGCGTTACAGATTGTTGCTTGTCCTCGCCTATCTCGACGCGATGGGTTTGCTTGTTTAGGGTTGTGATATATGCCATGAAATGTACCTCTTGTAGTTGTATTTCATGGCATTATAGCATTTTGTTTGTAAGAGCATATAAATGCTGGCGTGCATACCATCTCTTAGCATAAGTAAAAAGATGGTATGCATGCCAGTAAACAGGACAAACGTTTCTTAGCTATTTGTACTAATCTGTTGGAGCAGGCTTGGAAGATCGAGCATTGCTCGATGGGAAATGATTTTGCCATTTTTAAGCTTGAAGAAACGATAGCCACCAATTTCAAAGTGTTTGTTAGATGCAGGCATACCGCGAAATGGTCCTGAATGTATAGCACGTAGCGTTAGACAAACTGCAACTATATCGTCTTCGCCAACAATCTCTTCGATGACCGTTTCATGACCGGGAAACGCTGTCTGCATCATCACTAATGTGCGCTCAAGCCCCTCACGGTTACGTGGCTCATAAGAGTAATCGTAGTAGATTGGAGCAATGAGTTCATCAAGCATTGCCAGATTGTCCCCATTCCAGACCTCCGAGATGAATTGCCTAATCACATCTTTATTCGTATTGATAGACATCGTCGCCTCCTTAAAAATTTATAATGGTATTCCATTATGAAAGAGAACTATCACACGTTAGTCAAGCATCTTGACTACCCTAGTAGAATACTATAAAATGTCTTGATTAGTCAAGCATCTTGACTATCTATAGTGTATAATGATGCTAGTCTTTGAAGCCAAAGAGGAGGTCTAGTCTTGTGTCTGATACTCCTAACACTTCCTATGAACTCGTCGCACTCCTAGCAACGACATGGAGTATACTCGTTGACGGTTTACAAACTGAACTTGCTAAAGTTGGGTACGGCGATATTCGACCAGCACATGGTTTTGCCTTTCAATTGCTTGCTCCCAATGGTGCTACTGGGAACGAACTTGCCGAGCATCTTGGCGTCACAAAGCAGGCGACTAGCCAGATGATTGACTTTCTTGAGGAGCATGGATATGTTACACGAACGCCTCATCCTAGTGATAAACGAGGCAAGATTGTTCGGCTTACAGATAAGGGATGGAAGTGTATTGATGCGGTTGAGACAATATTTAGTAGCATGGAAGCGCGCTGGATAGAAGTTCTTGGTCCCGAACGTATGGAAATGCTACGTGGAGATCGCACCACAGATAGTAGTGTTGTACCATATCGCCTTCGGCCTGCGTGGTAGTGCATTGTTCATCGGCAACCAGGGCACCCGTAAAGGGAATGCCCTGGTCTTTATGAATACCCTTTTTGTTTTTTCAGAAGATATGGCAGAATCTAACACTCCTCTAACACTCCTCCTACGTTGTTCTAACACAAGTCATGCCATACTTATACACAGAAGCTAGCACGCGAGGGACATACC